>JANNNC010000062.1:0-50691 GCA_031398335.1 Massilia sp. | reverse complement strand
CATCGGCTCGCTCAGCCCGGGCCAGGCCCTGGTCGGCGTGGTGCAGCGCGAGCTGGCGGCCCTGATGGGCGCCGACCTCGGCCCCGAGGCCACCCAGCTCTCGTTCGCCCAGCAGCCGCCGGCGATCATCCTGATGGCCGGCCTGCAGGGTGTCGGCAAGACCACCACCGTCGGCACGCTCGCCAAGTACCTGAAGGAACAGAAAAAGAAGAAGGTCCTGACCGTCTCGGCCGACGTGTATCGCCCGGCCGCAATCGCGCAGCTTGAATCGGTGACCAAGCAGGTGGGCGCCGACTTCTTCCCGTCCGCCGCCACCGACAAGCCGGTCGACATCGCGCTGGCCGCGCTCGACTGGGCGCGCAAGCAACCGGCGTCCTTTCAGAGCGACCACGGCGGGCCCGGGCCAGGCCCTGGTCGGCGTGGTGCAGCGCGAAATGGCCGCCCTGATGGGCGCCGACCTCGGTCCCGAAGCGACCCAGCTCTCGTTCGCGCAGCAGCCGCCCGCGATCATCCTGATGGCCGGTTTGCAAGGTGTGGGTAAGACCACCACCGTCGGCAAGCTCGCCAAGTACCTGAAAGAACAGAAGAAGAAAAAGGTCCTGACCGTGTCGGCCGACGTATACCGCCCGGCCGCGATCGCCCAGCTCGAATCGGTGACCAGGCAGGTCGGCGCCGACTTCTTCCCGTCGACGTCCACCGACAAGCCGGTCGACATCGCCCTGGCCGCGCTCGACTGGGCCAAGAAGCACTACCACGACGTCCTGATCATCGACACCGCCGGCCGTCTCGGTATCGACGAAGCGATGATGCAGGAAATCGCCGCCGTCCACGGCGCCGTGAAACCGATCGAGACCCTGTTCGTGGTCGACGCCATGCTGGGCCAGGATGCGATCAACACGGCCAAAGCGTTTAATGACGCGCTGCCGCTGACCGGCATCGTGCTGACCAAGCTCGATGGCGATTCGCGCGGCGGTGCGGCCCTGTCGGTGCGCCACGTGACCGGTAAGCCGATCAAGTTCGCCGGCGTGTCGGAAAAGCTCGATGGCCTGGAGGCCTTCGATCCGACCCGGATGGCCAGCCGCGTGCTGGGCATGGGCGACATCCTGGCGCTGGTCGAAGAAGCCCGTAAAGGCGTCGACGAGAAGGCCGCCACGGACATGGCCAACAAGATCAAGTCGGGCGGCCGTTTCGACATGAACGACTTCAAGGCGCAGCTGTCGCAGATGAAGAAAATGGGCGGCATGTCCGGCCTGCTCGATAAACTGCCGGCGCAATTCCAGCAAGCGGCGGCGGGCGCCAACATGGACCAGGCCGAGAAGCAGGTCAAGCGCATGTGCGGCATCATCGATTCGATGACGCCGCTCGAGCGTGCCAAGCCGGAGCTGATCAAGGCGAATCGCAAGCGCCGCATCGCCGCCGGCGCCGGCGTGCAGGTGCAGGAAGTCAACCGCATGCTGACGCAGTACGACCAGATGCAGACCATGATGAAAAAGCTGAAGGGCGGCGGCCTCATGAAAATGATGCGCGGTATGAAGGGTATGATGCCGGGCGGGATGCGCTGAAGGGACCTCGCAAACCCTGCTGCGCGTTGCACTGTCGGCCTGCGATGCTCGCTACGGTTTATCGAGGCCCCTTAAAGCGTTCCGGACCCTTTTGTTCGCTTAAAACGCCGCGCCCGCTATCTTGCCGGTGCGGCGCTTTTTATTGCGTTTTTCGATGGTTTTTCACTCTATGAGGACGAGTTCGGGATAAACCCTGTTTTTTGGGCTTGTCAGAGTGAAAAAATGGTGAAAAAGACTTGCAGGAACAGTAAAACGCCACCAATATAAGCTGTGCGATGTATAGCGCAATTTCCAATATTGTTCGTTTAGGAGGCTCGAAGATGGCAACAGCCAAGAAATCCCCAGCAGCGCCAGCAAAGAAGGCAGCCGCCAAACCGGCCGCCGCGGCCAAGCCTGCAGCGAAGAAGGCAGCAGCAGCTCCTGCCAAGGCAGCAGCAACGAAAGCCCCAGCAGCCAAGAAACCGGCTGCAGCACGCAAGCCGAACGCCGCGTTCATGAAAGAACTGACGCCGTCGGCTGAACTGGCTGCAGTGGTTGGCGACAAGCCGCTGCCACGTACCGAAGTGACGAAGAAAGTCTGGGAATACATCAAGAAAGCGGACCTGCAAGCTGCAGATAACCGCCAGATGATCAACGCAGACGACAAGCTGAAAGCTGTCTTCGGCGGCAAGGCCCAGGTCTCGATGTTCGAAATGACCAAACTCATTTCGAATCACCTGAAATAAAAATACCTGGCTGTCCTGGCCGAATGTTTAAAAGCCCCGCTCGCAAGATTGGGGCTTTTGTGTTTGGTAGGGCGGGCACTCTTGTGCCCACGCGGAAAGCTGCGCAGTGGTAGCGGTGTTCCATCCCGAATGACCGCCTCATTGCGGCGTCTTTGAATGCACGTTGTTACCGCGTCGATCGTTATCGGCGCCCTTATCGTACCGGATGATCTCGCAGCAAACGATCGACGCGTGGGCTGCTGAATCCGCCGCGGGTCATACCGCGGAGACGTCCGCCGTCCGATGTCTTCGCCGCCGCGATCACATGTCAACGTGATGCACACGTTCGCGTCGGCGCGGGGCGCCCATGCTGCAACGGCCGTCTCGCCGCACTTACAACCCGAACGCGGCCTTCATCAGCGTGAACACGTGCGTGTTCTCGATCGTGCCGCGGAACGGCGCCGAGCCGGCGCCGGCGGCATACAGCTTGACGTCGCCGCCACCGTGCGACTCGCTCGACCACTTCACGCCGCTCTCCTGGTGGTAGCCCTCGGCCAGCGCCTTGGCGCTGTCGACATCAAGACGCACATCAGGGCGGTTCGGGCCGTTGCCGAAGACGAGCGTCGTATACGTCTTGCCGTCGGCGTCGCGGGTCGGTTCGCCGTTGCTGTAGCCGCGCACGATGTCGAGCACCGGGTTGCCGCGCTTCGGGTAGCCGTTCATGACCATCGTGTGGTCGTGGTCGGCGGTGACGACGATCAGGGTGTTGTCCAGGCCCGGATCGATGGCGCGCATGCGCTCGACCGCCGTCTGGATCGCCTCGTCGAAGGCCACCGTCTCGGTCATGGCGTTGCGCGCATTCGTATCGTGCAGCGCATGGTCGATCTTGCCGCCTTCGACCATCAGGAAGAAACCTTTCGGATTGGCCGACAGCAGCTCGATCGATTTGGCCGTCATCTCGGCCAGGGTCGGCTGCTCCGGACGACGCTTCGATGCGTAATCGAGGTGGCTCTCGGCGCTGTACAGGCCGAGGAATTTCTTGCCCGGGCGGCCCGAGGCCATGTCGGCGCGGGTGTTGGCGATAAAATAGCCTTGCCCTTCCAGTTCGGCCACCAGGTCGCGCCCGTCGCCGCGGCCCTTCGGGTTGCGCTTGGCGTCGAAGGGCGTGAAGTGGTTGCGCCCTCCTCCCATCAGGACATCGACGCCGTCTTTCAAGCGCGTGTTGAAACCGGCGCCGCCAGGCACGACCTGCTGGGCGATGGTGTAGGCCATGTCGCGGTCGCAGACGTGCGAGAAGGTCGATGCCGGCGTGGCGTGCGTCAGCTCCGTCGTCGTCACCGCGCCGACCGACTTGCCGGCCGCCTTGGCCAGTTCCAGGATCGTCATCGGCGACGTGCCGTTGGCGGCGCCGCAGCGGTCAATCGAGAGATTCCCGTTGCCGTCCTTGCCCGGTGCGACCGGTTTCGCGTCCTTCAGCGAGATGACGTCGTTGTTGATCTTCACGCCAGTCATGTAAGCGCCCATCGAGGGCGCGCTGTCGGTCACTTGCGCATCCGCCGAATAGGTCTTGACGCGCGCGGTGCGGTCGAGGCGCTCGAAGTCGAGCAGGCCGTCTTCGCCGGCCTTGAAGATGCGCGCGGCGGTGATCGTGGTCGGGCCCATGCCGTCGCCGAGGAAGAAGATGATGTTTTTGGCTTGCGGCTTGGCAGCGGGCCTTGCGGCGCTGGATGCGGCCTGCGCCTGCGCGTTGAGGCTGCAGCATGCTGCCAGCAGGAGCGCGGAAATACTGGTTCTGGTCATCGGATACTTTCTGGCGGCGCGCTTCACAGGCCCGCCGCGGTCTTGATCAGGTCGAAAACGCGGGTGTTGTCGATCGTCCCGCGAAACAGCTCGGCGTTGGCGCCGGCAGCACCCAGGTAGACGTCGGCGCCGCCATGGGTCTCGGCCCCGGCGCGCGTGCGCACCACGGCTTCCTGGTGGTAGTCGTCGCCGGCCGCGATGTCGTCGGTGAGTTTCACGTCCTTGCGGCTGCCCTGCACGCGGTGTTCGCCGGTGCCAAAAGCCAGGATCGTGAACGGCGCACCGTCCTTGTCCAGGCGGACTTTACCGTCCGGAAGGCTGCGCACCAGGCCCAGCACGCCGGGATTCGTCGGCGTGGTCTTGCCGGTGCGCGGCGAGTAGCCGTTGATCAAGAGGGTGTGGTCGTGGTCGGCGGTGGCGACGATCAGCGTGTTCTTCAGGCCCGGATCGATCTGGTTCATCTTGTCGAGCGCGGTCTTGATGGCGGCGTTGTAGCCGACCGTCTCCTGCAGCGCGCGCTTGGCGAGCGTGGCGTGCAGCGCATGGTCGATCAGGCCGCCCTCGACCATCAGGAAGAAGCCGTTCGGGTTGTTCGCCAGGATGTCGATCGCCTTCGAAGTCATCTCCGACAGCAGCGGCTGCTGCGCCGGGTCGCGCACGGCTTCATAGCTGAAATGGTTCTGGGCGAACAGGCCGATGACCGGCTGCGCGCTTGGTGCCAGCGCCTGCAGCTGCGCCGTGTTGGCCGCAACGCGCCAGCCTTTACCCTGCAGTTCGCCGAGCAGGTTGCGGCCGTCGGCGCGCTTGCCGCCGGCCTCCAGCGCCGTGAATTGCTGGGCGCCGCCGCCGAAGACCAGGTCCAGGCCCTTGCTGCCCAGGGCCGCGTTGTAGCCGGCGCCGCCCGGCACCAGCGCGGCCGCAATGTCCTGTTCGAGCCTGCGGGTGCAGGCGTGGGCATAGGTCGCGGCCGGCGTGGCGTCGGTGACGCTGGTCGTGGTGACGACGCCGGCGGCCATGCCGCGCGCCTTCGCCAGTTCGAGCAGGGTCGGCACCGCGCGGCCGTTGTTGCAGCGGCTGACGGTGCGCTTGCCTTCGACTGTCGGCGAGATCGCACGGGTCTCGGTGGACATCGAGATCACGCCGTTGTTCTGTTTTACGCCGGTCATGTAGGCCGACATCGAGGCGGCGCTGTCGGTGACCTGGGCGTCGTTCGAGAAGGTTTTGACGAAGGCCGATTCGGGCAGCGTGTCGATCGCCAGCTCGCCGTCTTCGCCGACGGCGTAGATGCGCGCGGCGGTAAGCGTGTTGATGCCCATGCCGTCGCCGAGGAAGAAGATGATGTTCTTGGCTTGTCCGTCGACGGCGGCACGCGGGCCGGTGGCCGGGCCGGTCGAGGCGCAACCGGCGAGCGCCGCCAGCATGCACGCGGCGGCGAGAGTCTTGATTCGCATAATGGAATGTGTAGCGGGGAAAGGGGGGAGTCTACACCGCAAATGACGGGTGTAGTGATGTTGACATGTAAGGGAATCTGGGCGCAAACGGTGCGAATGATCGACGCCGTTACCGCGATGCCACTGCTACAGGACTGAATTCCCACTTCTTCCACGCCGCCAGCACCGCATTCGGATACTGCGGCCTGCCGCGGCTGCCGTTGTAGCGCCCCAGCGCCAGGTACAAATTGCCGCGTTCCATGTCAATGTACATGCGCAGGATCGAGCAGCCGTAGCGCAAATTGGTCTGCATGTGAAAGAGTTTACGGCGGTCGTTGTCGCCGATGACCTTGGTCCAGAACGGCATCACCTGCATGTAGCCGCGCGCGCCGGCGATCGAGACCGCGTATTTGCGGTAGGCCGATTCGACCTGAATCAGGCCCAGCACCAGGCCCGGGTCGAGCCCGGCACGGGTCGATTCGTACCACGCCGATTCCAGGAACTCGGTACGCGACTGCTCGTCCGGCAAGCGCTTTTTGAGGCGTGCCGACATCTCGGTGAACCACTGCTGGTAGCGCACGCGCGCCGTCTCGTCGCGAAAGGCGGGTTTCGGCGGGCGGGTGTCGGCGATCGCGTTCGACAACGCGACGCGCACGGCGTCGGCCATCGCCTCTTCCTTCTGGTTGCCGGCGTGCGCGCTCCCGCCCGCGGCAACCAGCGTCGCGAACAGGATGCTGCCCAGCCAGGACCTGGCCCGGCTGTTGAAGCCAGCAACCATCACTGGCCCAGCTTGCCCTTGATGAAGCCGACGATGTCGGCGAGCGGCACGGCGGTTGCCTCGGACTCGCGGCGTCCCTGGTACTCGAGCTTGCCTTCCTTGAGGCCGCGCTCGCCGATGACGACGCGGTGCGGCACGCCGATCAGTTCCCAGTCGGCGAACATGGCGCCCGGACGCAGGCCGCGGTCGTCGACGATGACGTCCACGCCAGCCGCTTGCAGGTCGGCATACAGCTGCTCGACTTGTGCCTTGACCAGTTCGCTGCGGTCCATGCCCATCGGGCACAGCACGACCTGGAACGGCGCCAGCGCGTCCGGCCAGACGATGCCCTTGTCGTCAAAATTCTGCTCGATCGCCGCGCCCAGGATGCGGGTCACGCCGATGCCGTAGCAGCCCATCTGCAGCGGCGCCGGCTTGCCGTTCTCGTCGAGGAAAGTAGCGCCCATCGCTTTCGAGTAGGCGGTGCCGAGCTGGAACACGTGGCCCACTTCGATGCCGCGCTCGATCGCCAGCACGCCGTGGCCGTCCGGCGAAGCGTCGCCCTCGACCACGTTGCGCAGGTCGGCAACGATCGGCTCCGGCAGGTCGCGGCCCCAGTTCACACCGGTGAGGTGGAAATCCGCTTCGTTCGCGCCGCAGACGAAATCGGCCATGTTGGCGACCGTGCGGTCGGCGACGTTGGTCACCGGCAGCTTCGGGGCGACCGGGCCGAGGTAGCCCGGCACGGTGGCGTAGACTTCCTGAATTTCGGACTCAGTCGAGAAGCGGTGACCGGCCAGGCCGGCAAGCTTGCCGACTTTTACTTCATTGAGCTCATGATCGCCGCGCAGCAGCAGCATGAAATACTGCTTCGAAAGTTTGCCGTCTTCGTCTTTTTCGACCGTCAGCGCGATGGTTTTGACGGTTTGCGACAGTTGCAAGCCCAGCAATTCGGCCACGGTTTCGCACTTGGTTTTACCCGGCGTCGGGACTTTTTTCATTTCCTGCGTCGCCGCGCCGCGCTCGCCAGGCGCCAGCGCCTCGGCCGCTTCCATGTTGGCCGCGAAGTCCGACGTCGGGCAGTAGACGAGTGCGTCTTCACCGGTGCTGGCGATGACGTGGAATTCGTGCGAACCGCTGCCGCCGATCGCCCCGTTGTCCGCCGCCACCGCGCGGAATTTCAAACCGAAGCGGTTGAAGATGCGGACATAGGCATCGAACATGACCTGGTAGGACTTCTGCATGCCCTCGACGTCGCGGTCGAAGGAATACGCATCCTTCATCGTGAACTCGCGCCCGCGCATCAGGCCGAAGCGTGGACGGCGCTCGTCGCGGAACTTGGTCTGGATGTGATAAAAATTCAGCGGCAGCTGGCGGTAGGACTTGATCTCGCTGCGCACGACGTCGGTGATGACTTCTTCCGAGGTCGGCTGGATGGCGTATTCGCGGCCGTGACGGTCCTTGACGCGCATGAGTTCCGCACCCATCTTGTCCCAGCGGCCGGTTTCCTGCCACAGCTCGGCCGGCTGCACCAGCGGCATCAGGAGTTCGAGGGCGCCCGACTTGTTCATTTCTTCACGGATGATGGCCTCGACCTTGCGGATGATGCGCAGGCCGGTGGGCATGTAGGTGTAGATGCCGGAGCCCAGACGCTTGATCATCCCGGCGCGCATCATCAGCTGGTGACTGACGATCTCGGCGTCGGACGGCGCTTCTTTAAGCGTAGAAATAAAAAATCGTGAGGCGCGCATATCGATGAATTCTTTTTAAAAAGAGAGAGTTATAATCGACCTAATTTTAAAGGATTAGCTGGCTGATGCGTCCAATCTTTGTACAAATGGGTCCGGAACACGCAGCGTCCGCCGTTTTCGTCGTGCACGAGGGAAGCTGACCTGTGGATTTGTAGGTAAAAATGTAAGGGACTCAAAGGCCGGCAGAAAGTTTCGAGGTGCTTTATGCTCGATCGGGAAGGGTTCCGCCCCAACGTCGGCATCATCCTGCTTAACGCCAATAACGAGGTGTGGTGGGGCAAGCGGGTGCGCGAGCACTCGTGGCAGTTTCCGCAAGGGGGTATCAAATACGGCGAAACGCCGGAACAGGCGATGTACCGCGAACTCGAGGAGGAAATCGGTCTGCGTCAGGAGCATGTCAAGATCGTGGGACGTACCCGCGACTGGCTGCGCTATGAAGTACCCGACCATTTCATCAAGCGCGAGATCCGTGGGCATTACCGCGGCCAGAAGCAGATCTGGTTCCTGTTGCGCATGGTTGCGCGCGACAACGACGTCAATCTGCGCCTGACCGACCATCCGGAGTTCGACGCCTGGCGCTGGCACGATTACTGGGTCCCGCTGGACGTGGTCATCGAGTTCAAGCGCGACGTGTACCAGCGGGCATTGCAGGAGCTGTCGCGATTTCTTACCATCCCGCCCAACGGCGGACATGGCGAGCGCCGCCACAGCGCGCGTTACCTGCGCCAGCCGCGCACCACCAGCAGCGCGGCGCCAGCCAGCAAACCTGCTGCCAAGGCGCCGCTCATCATGGCAGAACCGCAGTTGATGCTGGCGCCGGACAAGTAAGGGTCGCCGTGAGGCGTCGAAAAGCAGGCACACCACGCAGGTGGTGGCGCCTGCTTTTTTTCGTGCTTGCCAGTTGTCATTGCAGCATTAATTTTTTTGCGAGAAAGCAAACCTTGGCGGTAGAATCGGCCGATGACATCGACCCTGCTGCCCGTCCTCGCCGCGTTCGCCCTGTGTGGCGCCCTCCTGCCCGCCGCCGTTCACGCCCAGGCCGAGGCACCCAAGTGCCGCTACATCGATATCGGCTCGCTGCCGCTGCGCTATACCGGCCCCGGCCTGGAGCTGACGACCGCGGGCAGCATCAACGGCGCCCCGGCGACGATGCTGGTCGACACCGGCGCCTTCGACACGCTGCTCACCCGGACCGCCGCCGAGCGCCGCAACCTGCCCATGCGCGCCACGCGCCGCATTGCGCGCGGGATCGGCGGGGAGGCCGCCATCCATGAAGCGCTGGTCGCCAACCTGTCGGTCGGCCCGACCGCAAGCGGCAACGCCTGGCTATCGGTGCTGAGCGATTTCGGTGACGTGCCCGACTACGATGCCCTCGTCGGCGCGCCTTTCCTGCTCCAGGCAGATCTGGAAATATCCTTGGCAAGCAAGTCGCTGCGCTTCTTCCGGCCGTCCAACTGCGACGGCCAGTTCCTGGCCTATTGGGACGAGAACGCGATGGAAATCCCGTTCGCTGCCAACCGCGGCAACCGCGGCCCGAATCCGCCGTTCTTCGTGCATGTCAACGGCAAGCGCATGCGGGCGATGATCGATACCGGCGCCAGCATCACCGTCATCGGCCGGGCAGCGGCCGAGCGCGCCGGCCTGAAACTGGACGCCGCGGGCGTGACCCGGCTCAGCGACAGCGTCGGTGTCGGCCGCGACCGGGTGGCGCGCTGGAGCACGGTGTTCGACACCTTCCAGATCGCCCAGGAAACCGTGCGCAACGCGCAAATCGGCGTGATCGACTGGGACGACGACATCGACATCCTGCTCGGCACCGATTTCCTGCGCGCCCACCGCGTGCTGTTCGCCATGAGCCAACGCAAGATCTACCTGAGTTACCTGGGAGGAGAACCCTTCGGCCAGCGCAGGAAGCTGGAACCGTGGATGGTCGCGGAAGCCGAGGCGGGCAATCACGATGCCCAGATGCTCGCGGCATCCATGGCCATCCAGGGCGAAGGCACCCCGGAAGATAAGGACCGGGCCGCCGCCTGGATCGAACAGGCGGCGCTCGGCGGCAACCCGCTGGCGGCCATGTGGACCGGTCACGCACTGGTGCAGCAAGGCTTCCTCGAGCAGGGCATCGTGCGCCTGCGTCATGCGGCCGGCAAGCTGCCCGCGAACCGCACGGCGGCGCGCTGGCTCTATCTTGCGCGCGTACGCAACAAGCAGGCGGACCTGGCCAGGACGGAACTCACGGCCGATCTCGCACGCCATGCAGACCAGGCCTGGCCGCGGCCTGTCACCGAGTTTTATCTCGGCAGGATCACGGCCGAGGCCCTGCTGGCGCAGGCCGCCGCCGCCGGCAGACGCGCACAAGAGCATACGTGCGAGGCGCTGGTGGCCATGTCGGACTGGCACGGCGCGCACGGCGACGCCAGTCGGGCGGCGGCGCTCACGGCCCGCTTCGAGGCGCAGTGCGCAGCTGCGCGGCGCGCGCTACAATGACCGCCACTTCATTGTTCCTGCCTATTTTCCATGTTCACGCCCTCCTCGCACGACGTGCGCCGCTTCTTTTGCGAAGCCCTGCGCAAGCAGCGCGCCGGCGAGATCCTGACGCCGATGGACGCCATCGCCGCCGACTGGATCGTCCAGCACCCCGAATACCATGAAGCCCTGCAGGATGCCGACGAAGCCGTCGCGCGCGACTATTCGGTCGAGGGCGGCCAGGCCAATCCTTTCCTCCATTTGTCGATGCACCTGTCGATCGCGGAACAGGTCTCGATCGACCAGCCGCGCGGCATCAAGGCCGCGCACGACCTGCTGGTGGCGCGCATCGGCGAACACGACGCCCACCACGAAATCATGGAATGCCTGGGCGAGATGATCTGGAAATCGCAGCGCACCAGTACGGCGCCCGATACCGAGGCATATATCGACTGCGTGCGGCGGCGCGCCACGCGCTGACCGGACATCGACAAAATGATACAAAAATGCGGCAATGCCGCATTTTCTTGTATCGTATTCCGGTCGCAACATGAGGTGACGATGGCGACGCGGCTTCGCGCTGGCTGGCGACGGTCAAGACCGTCCAGATTGGCGACGAAACCGTCCAGAATGCCGACATCGCGGTGGAGAATTCCGGCATGGATGGCGCCGACGTCACGCTCGGCGACGCGAAGGTTTTTTCGCACACCACGAACATCACGCCGATCAGCGCCGCCAGCGGAATCTGCTCGATCCAGCTTGAGGCGAACAGGATGAACGAGAACAGGAACAGGGACGCGGCGATGCCCGACAGGCGGCCACAGGCGCCGTTGCTCAGGTTGACGAGCACCAGGGCCAGCGCGACGGTCAAACCGCTGAGCAGCTTGGTTTTCAAACCGGCCGGTGAGACGGACTGCGAGGCAAACACGCCAGGTGGCGGCGCGCGCGGCGCCATAAAAATAAAATCCCCCGGAGGCGGCGTTGGAGCCGCATCCGGGGGATGCGCATGCGATGGCAAGCGTTGCGCCGCGGCGGACGGCAGCTTACATTATTTGCGCACCACCAGCTGCGACGGCAGGCTGGAGAGATAGGCGCCGAGGTCGGCCATGTCCTGGTTCGACAGCGGTTTCGCAAAGCCGGCCATGATCGGGTTGCTGCGGCCGTTGGCCTTGTCGCCGCCGCGCTTGTAGGCGGCCAGCGCGTGCGTCAGGTACTCGGCATGCTGGCCGGCCAGCTTCGGATAGCTCGGGTCGATCGGCTTGTTGTAGTCGGCGCCGTGGCAGGACGCGCAGTTGTACTTCTTGGCCAGCTCTTCGCCGCGCTTGACGTCGGCGGCGGAAGCGGAGAGGGAAACGGCGCCGAGGGCCAGCGCGATGATCAGTTTTTTCATGGCGTGTCGTGGCTTTCTTATTTCCGGCTCTGGGCGTTCTGCTGCGAATAATAGGCGGCGACATCGGCGATGTCCTGGTCCGACAGGCTGACGGCGATGCCGCGCATCGACGGATGCTTGCGGTCGCCCTTCTTGTAGGCGTGCAGCGCCGATTCGATGTACTTGGCCGACTGGCCGCCGATCATCGGCACCGGGTAGACCTCGGGGAAGCTGGCTTTATAGCCGGGAATGCCGTGACAACCGATGCACATCTCGACCTTGCTCTGCGCTGCCTTCGGGTTACCGACGACGTCCGCGGCAAGCGCCGCCGTCGACGTAACAGCAGCGGCCCAGGTGCCCAGAACGAGTACAGCCAAAAGTTTTTTCATGGTGGGAATCGCAAAATATTTTTAATCGAATACCGCTACCGTACAAAAAGCCAGCCGGGAGTGTTTTTGTATTACTCCAACCTGTTGATTCTAGCCCAACAAAAGGTTGCAGTCTACCAACCTCGTGCGCCCCTCCTGCCGCGCCCGAAGTTCTGGCGTATACTCCGGCTTTCCCTCTTCCCGATTGACGCGTATGCAAGCCCATCCCCGTTTCGAAGGCACCGAAAGCTATGTCGCCACCGACGACCTGAAGCTGGCCGTGAATGCCGCCCTGACGCTGCAGCGTCCCCTCCTGATCAAGGGCGAGCCCGGCACCGGCAAGACCATGCTGGCCGAGGAAGTGGCCGCCGCGCTGAACATGCCGCTGATGCAGTGGCACGTCAAATCCACCACCAAGGCCCAGCAGGGCCTGTACGAGTACGACGCCGTCTCGCGCTTGCGCGATTCTCAACTTGGGGATGAGCGCGTGCGCGACATCCACAACTACATCGTCAAGGGCGTGCTGTGGCAGGCCTTCACGGCGCCGGAACCGGTGGTCCTGCTCATCGACGAGATCGACAAGGCCGACATCGAATTCCCGAACGATCTGTTGCGCGAACTCGACCGCATGGAGTTCTACGTCTACGAGACGCGCGAAATGGTCGTGGCCAAACACCGCCCCCTGGTGATCATCACCTCGAACAACGAGAAGGAACTGCCGGACGCTTTCCTGCGCCGCTGCTTCTTCCACTACATCAAATTCCCCGACCGCGACACGATGGCCGACATCGTGCAGGTGCACTACCCGCGCCTCAAGCAGGAACTGCTGGCCGCGGCCCTCGAGAGTTTTTACGCGGTGCGCGACATCCCCGGCATCAAGAAAAAACCGTCGACCTCGGAATTCCTCGACTGGCTCAAACTGCTGATGGCCGAGGACATCCCGGCCGAAGCCCTGCACAGCAAGGACAACAAAACCGTGGTGCCGCCGCTGCACGGCGCCCTGCTCAAAAACGAGCAGGACGTGCATCTGTTCGAACGCCTGCTGTCGATGTCGCGGATGAACCGATGATCCAGGTCGAGCCGGTCGCGCTCGAATTCAACGGCGTGCGCCTCGAGCCCCTGACGCTGGGGCACGTCGAAGGCCTGCGCGCGGCGGCACTCGACGGGGCGCTGTGGAACCTGCGCGTGACCTCGGTGCCGGAACCGCACCGCACGCAAGCCTATGTGCATGCGGCGCTCGAGATGAGCAACCGCGTGCCCTTCGCGGTGGTCGACGTATCCAACGGCGAAGTGCTGGGCACGACCAGCTACCACGACATCCTGCCCGCCGTCGACCGGGTCGAGATCGGCTACACTTGGTACGCGAAAAGCGTCCAGCGCAGCCACGTCAACACCAGCTGCAAGCTGCTCCTGCTGTCGCACGCCTTCGACACGCTCGGCTGCGCCGTGGTCGGTTTTCGCACCGATAATTTCAACCATCCCTCGCAGGCGGCGATCGAACGCCTCGGCGCGAAAAAGGATGGCGTGATCCGCCACCACGCCGCGCGCCGCGACGGCACCGTGCGCGATACCGTCCTCTACAGCATCGTGCGCGGCGAGTGGCATGAAATCAAGACCCACCTGCACTATCAACTGACCCGCCACGCGGGTACGTAACATGCTGATCGATTTTTTCTTCGCGCTGCGTAACGCCAAAGTCCCGGTCTCGATCAAGGAATTATTGACCCTGCTCGAAGCCCTGGAAAAGAGCGTGATCGCCCCGTCGCTCGACGAGTTTTATTACCTGGCCCGGCTGGTGATGGTCAAGGACGAGGCCCACTTCGACAAGTTCGACCGCGCTTTCGGCGCCTATTTCAAGGGCATCGAGGCTGTCTTCGACACGAGCAAGGGCGAGATCCCGTTAGAGTGGCTGATCAAGCGCATGGAACGCGAACTGACGCCCGAACAGAAGGCGGCGCTGGAAAAATTCGGCTACGACAAGCTGATGGACCGCCTCAATGAGCTGCTGAAAGAACAGAAAGAGCGCCACGAAGGCGGCAGCAAGTGGATCGGCACCGGCGGAACCTCGCCGTTCGGCCATGGCGGCACCAATCCGGAAGGCATCCGCATCGGCGGCGCCGGCCGCAACCGCACGGCGGTGAAAGTGTGGGACCAGCGCTCGTACAAGGATTACGACGACGAGCGCGAACTGGGCACGCGCAACATCAAGGTGGCCCTGCGCCGCCTGCGCCGCTTCGCCCGTACCGGCGCGGCGGAGGAATTCGCGCTCGACGCGACGGTACACGCCACGGCCAGCAACGCTGGCTACCTCGACATCCGCATGCAGCCCGAGCGCAAGAACCGGATCAAGGTGGTGATGCTGCTCGACGTCGGCGGCAGCATGGACGACCACATCGAGCGCGCCGAGGAGCTGTTTTCGGCAGCAAAAAGCGAATTCAAGAACATGGAGTTCTACTACTTCCACAACTGCGTCTACGACTACCTGTGGAAGAACAACCGCCGCCGCCACGCCGAGCGCTTCGAGACCTGGGACGTGCTGCGCAAATACCCGAACGACACCCGCATCATTTTCGTCGGCGACGCCACCATGAGCCCCTACGAGGTATTGGCCCCGGGCGGCTCGGTCGAGTACAACAACGAAGAAGCCGGCGCCGAATGGCTGGCGCGCTTTTGCAACGCCTTCCCCAAATTCGCCTGGCTCAATCCCGAGCCGGAGCATTTGTGGCAATACCGGCAGTCGATTTCGGTGATTCGCCAGATCATGAACAACCGCATGTTCCCGGTGACGCTGGAAGGCCTCGAGCGCGCCATGCGGCTGCTGAGCAAATAGCCTGGGGCTATGATGGCTGTGGCCGGCTCACATTTCCTTACAAACTGGATCGGCATATTTTTCAAAAAGCGCTAAGCTCTACCCTTGGAACTGAGAAGTGGGTAGCACATCATGAAGACGCAACTGCTTGAAGACATCGGCCAAAGCGCGGCATTATCCCTCACGTCTTCTAAAATAGTCAGAAATCCGACAGCAGACAAAGAGGTGCGCAAGCTTGCACCCGCAGGGAACGCGCAGCCTGCCAAGTCCCGCCCTGCCCTCGGCGTCTGGAGGCAAAAGCCCGCAGGCGAGCCGCTAATTTCCACCACGCAGCAGCCAGATCAAGCTCCCACACCGCCGGCGTTCGACACCCTGTTCGAGGAAATCGCCGCCCTGGAGGCGCAGTTCTTGCCTCCAGCGGAGCAGCATGCGCCTGCCATTGCCCCGGCCCAGCCCCAGCCCGAGCCCGAGTACGTGCTGCCCACGCCCCCAGCCGAGCCCTCGGAGCCCGCCATGCGCCCAGCCGACGCTACGCTGCTGCCGGACCAGACCCATGCTGCGGCTGCGCCGCAAGACCCGGTCTTCGACTTCACGCCACCCTCCCCCGCACTACCGGCAGCCGATCCGTTCACGCCTGCCCGGTCCACAGGGTCCGGACAGCGCTATTTTCTCTGGGCCGCGTGCTTGCTGGCGCTTGTGATGCTCATCGGGGGTGGCCGGTGGTGGTACGAGAAGCGCACCGATGCCGGATCGCCCGCGCTCATCGCCGATGCAGCGAAAGAAAAGCCTCAGGCCGGGAACGCCGTGCCGCGGCAAGCGCGTGCTGCGAAGGCGTTCACGGCGGGAGCTGGCGATAACGTGCGTGTGACGCCCCCTACGCCCGCGATCCTTCCATCGCCTGCTGTGCCGCCGCTCGTGATGCTCGACCCTGAGCCGCCTGCTGCTGCCAAGCTTGAACAGCGCACCCCAGCGGCGGCGGGTCGGGTAGCGCGTGAGGCGGCGCGCAAGAGCGAACCTGCCGCAAAACGCGCGGCAGCCGCGCCGGCAGCGAATAAAGCCAGGCGCGAGCCCGTTCGTCAGTTGGCACGCGCCTCCGCCATCGGGACGCAAAGCCCATCGGGGCCGGACACCACAACGGCGGCCTTGCTGAGGGCATGCAGGGAACGTGGATATCACGCGGCGCAATGCATCAAGCGGGGGTGCAGCGTGACCGAATATGGGTTCGCTTGCCGTGGACGGTGACCAGGTAGAACCGACCCAAACTACCGACGGTCGAGTAAGGCCGTCCGCTCAAACGCGCCGTCTCAACACATTGCGCACCACGTACAGCCCGACCACATCCAGCGCGGTATGCACCATCACCGCCGCCAGCAAGCCCACGTACTGGTAAA
This sequence comes from Massilia sp., assembly GCA_031398335.1. Taxonomy (GTDB): domain Bacteria; phylum Pseudomonadota; class Gammaproteobacteria; order Burkholderiales; family Burkholderiaceae_D; genus Telluria. The sequence goes on along the minus strand of JANNNC010000062.1, from coordinate 34,284 downwards.
TGAACCCGAGCGCCACGCTGGCCCCGAACACCCCGGCCGCCTGCACCAGCGTCGCCCCATTGAGCTTGCGGAACTGGTACACCGGCGTATGCGTCACCAGAAAAATGAATGACGTGATCCACACCCCCAGCAGCGGCTGCAGCGCCGCCCGGAACAGCAGTTCTTCGCCGATCGCCGCCGCCAGGCTGATCCAGACCGGATTGAAGCCCGACAGGTCGAGCCTGCCATAGGCCGTGATCGTATTGCGGGTCGCCTCCGACTGTGACGTCATCCGGAAACTGACATACGAACCCACCGCCGCCAGCGCCGACAATCCCAGGCCGTACAGCAACTGCGAACCCAGCGCCATCGGTCCCAGGACTTCCGACAGCGGCCGTTGCCCGGCTACAAAAATGATCAGGAGCGCGATCAGGGAAAACACGACGCAGGTCAATACCTGGGCAGTCAGGCGGATCGGCGCCCGGGGCGGCTGGGGCTGCATTTGCGGCGGGGTTGGTGCTTGGGACATGGATGAGTGTCGGGACAAAGCGACGAATGAGGAATCGAAACGGCCGTCTGGCCGTGAAAGGCTGGCCGTGCTGGCGAACCGCCCGCCATTCTAGCCAGCGGCGCGCCTGCTGACAACGAACGCGCCGGTTGACAAGGCGCCCAATCGTGCGCGCGATGCGGGACACCTGTCTTGTAAAATCGGCAAAAGACCAGCCCGCCGTCATTTGTGTTCGAGGAGCATGCATGCCCGACCTGTTGCCGATCCTGACCAGCCTCGCGTGGCCGTTCGCGATCGCCGTCGCCTGGATCGCCGGGGAGTTCGGGCAACGCTGGACCGGGCTGCCGCGCATCAGCTTTTATGGCGTGGTCGGCTTCGCACTGGCCGGCCCCCAGCTCGGCGTCCTGCCCGCCGCCGGCGGCGGCGCGGTGCCGATGCTGGCCGACGTCGCGTTTGGTTTGATCCTGTTCGAGCTGGGCTACCGCATCAACCTGCGCTGGCTGCGCACCAATCCCTGGATCGGCATCAGCGGCCTGGTCGAATCGCTGGCCACCTTCATTGCCGTCTACCTGATCGCCATGAGCTTCGGCACGCCGCAACTGACCGCGCTGATGCTGGCATCCCTGTCGATGGCGACTTCCCCCGCCACCGTGGTGCGCGTCATCAACGAGCAGCGCAGCTCGGGCCAGGTGACCGAACGCGTGCTGCACCTCACTGCCCAGAACTGCGTGCTGGCCGTGTTCGCGTTCAACGTCGTCGTCGGCTTCTGGATCTTCCGCACCTTCGAGGACCTGGGCGACGCCATCTGGAACAGCCTGGTCTTGCTGGCCGTCTCGCTCTTGAGCGGCGCCGTGTTCGGCCTGGCCGTGCCGGCGCTGCTGCGCGCGATCGGCAACCCGCGACAGGATGCGACCGTCGCGTTTTCGCTGGCAGTGATTTTATTGGTGGCGATCACCTATGCGGGCGGCTTGTCGCCGGTGGTCTCGACGCTCGCCTTCGGGCTGGTCGCGCGCCACCGGCGGGTCGCCTTCAGCCAGGCCCAGCGCGGCTTCGGGGCGCTCGGCGAACTCCTCACCGTGCTCCTGTTCGTGTATGCCGCCTCCACCCTCGACTGGGAAAAGGTCGCCGCCGGCGGCCTGCTCGCCGTGGTGATCGTGCTGGCGCGGCTGGTGACCAAGACCGCCGGCGTCATGGCCTTCGCCCACCTGTCCGGCATCAGTTGGCGCAAGGGCGCGCTGGCCGGCGTGGCGCTGGCGCCATTGTCCGTGTTCGTGATCCTGCTGCTGGAACATGCGCGCCTGCGGGGCGTGCACGTAGTCGAACAATTGCGCTCGGTGGCGGCAGTGACGATGCTGCTGGAAGTGTTCGGCCCGATCATCATCCAGCGCGCCCTGGTCTGGGCGCGCGAGGCATCGAAGACCCAGCCGGAGATCAACCATGCCGCTTGAACCGTTTACGTCATCGACGCCGCTCACCTTCGGCGTCGAACTTGAACTGCAGCTGGTCAGCCTGTCCGACTTCGACCTGACGGCGGCCAGTCCCGACCTGTTGCACCTGCTGGCCCGTAAACCCTTCCCGGGCAACGTCACGCCCGAGATCACCGAAAGCATGATCGAGATTAATTCGAGCGTGCACGCGGCGTATGCGCCCTTGCTGGCCGAGTTGCAGGAGATCCGCGACACCCTGGTCGCGGCCGGCGACCAGCTCAACATCGGCATTGCCGGCGGCGGCACCCACCCGTTCCAGCACTGGTCGGACCAAAAGATATTCCCGAAGTCGCGCTTCGAGCATTTATCGTCACTGTATGGCTACCTGGCCAAGCAGTTCACGGTATTCGGCCAGCACGTGCACATCGGCTGCGAACATGGCGACAACGCGATGTACCTGCTGCATGCGTTGAACCGCTACATCCCGCATTTCATCGCGCTGTCCGCCTCCTCTCCTTTTGTCCAGGGCCACGACAGCCTGTTCGATTCGGCGCGCCTGAACTCCGTGTTCGCCTTCCCGATGAGCGGCCGCGCGCCCTTCACGCTTGGATGGGCCGAATTCGAATCGAGCTATTACGCGAAGATGGAACGCACCGGCATCGTCAACAGCATGAAGGATTTTTATTGGGACCTGCGCCCGAAACCCGAGTACGGCACGATCGAGCTGCGCGTGTGCGACACGCCGCTCACCGTCGAACGCGCGGCGGCGCTGGCGGCATATCTACAGGCGCTGTGCAGCTATCTGCTCGAGCGTACCGAAGCGCCGCCGGCCGAGGACGATTACCTCGTCTATAACTACAACCGCTTCCAGGCCTGCCGCTTTGGGCTGGAGGGGACGATCACGCACCCGAAAAGCTATGAGAACGTCGCGATTCGCGAGGACATCCTGGCGACGCTGACGAAAATGGAACCGTATGCGGAGAAGCTGGGGAGCCTGGATGGGTTGAAGCATCTGGCTGCCGCGGCGGCCGAAGGGAGCGACGCCGCCTTGCTGCGCCAGCAGTACGAGCGCCAGGGAAGCGTCGAGGGCATGGTGCACGCGGCCATCAACTGGTTCCGCGGCGAGCGAAGGTTCCGGCGCAGGTAGATACACGTAGCGTGGGCACAAGTGCCCACACACCCTACGCCGGGCTCGCCCCCACCCTGCTCGAGCGCATGATCCGCTCGATAAAATTGCGCTTCACCGGCCGCGGCATCCCCGCATCCACCAGCGCCGCCCAGCGATCGCACAGCTGTTCGCAGGTCTCCCGCAGCACCGGATCCAAGTCCGGCAAGCGGGCCAGGGCGCACAGGTGGCGCTCGATCACCGAGGCCAGGCGCACGCAGGGCCTGTCCTTCTCGTCGCGCGCGGTGTAGTGCGACATCAGGTGCAGCAGGGAGGCGAGCATGACCGCCTCGCGCTGGTGCATGCCATGGCCAGGCATGCCGATGTCTGCGAATGGATCTTTCATGGCGGTCCTTTTGATCGGTTGTTAATGAGAATGATTCTCATTCATTATGATCAAAGGGGCGATCGGATGCAAGGGGTTTTGCAGGCGTGTGGAGGAGTTGCGACGCGGAGGTGGCAGGCAGAGGAGTGCCCTGCATGGAGTCCTGACTCCACGCGGTTTCACTACAAGCGCGTCTCCCGCGCCGCCCTTAAAAATTCGTCGAGCACCGGCGTGCAATCGAGCAGATCCACCCCGCCGGCCCGATGAAACTCCGGGTGCCATTGCAAGCCCATCACGAAATCCGCCTTGTCGTAGCGGATCGCCTCGACGATCCCATCCGGATACGACATCGCCTCGACCCGGATGTCGCGCCCGAGTTCCTTCACCGCCTGGTGGTGGATCGAATTGACGATCGGCCGACCGGCGTGCGGGAACATGCGCCCCAAGGACGAACCCGGCGGGAATTCGATCGCGTGGCGGTGCGCGTCGTAATCGGTGTGCACGTGGGCCAGCGCCGCCGGTACATTCGTCGCCACGTCCTGGTAGAGGGTGCCGCCAAAAGCCACGTTGATCAGCTGGCAGCCGCGGCAGACGCCCAGCACCGGTTTGCCGGCCTCGACGAATTCGTGCAGCAGTTCGAGTTCGTATAAATCGCGCGCGCGGTCGCCATTCCATTCGGGACGCGTGGGCGACTCGGAATAGGTTTGCGGCGAGACGTCCGCCCCGCCCTGCAGTACCAGGCCGTCGAGGTGGCGCGCGTAGTGGCGCAGGGTGATGTTGCTGGGGTGAAGTAAACCGTTCGTGTTCACCGTCGGGATCATGAACACCAGCACGTCGCGCGACATCACCCATTGGGCGATCGACTCTTCCAGGTACTGGAGGTTCTTGCTGCGCAGGCCCGTGGAGCCCGGTTCGGGATGGAAGATGCGGGCCGAGACGCCGATGCGCAGCGTGCGGCGCATGAAGTCGCGGCTGAAGCGGTCGCGCAGGGCGCGCCAGCGCGAGCGCAGCACGCGGCCGGCCAATGCGAAGGGTGTGTCGCCCGGACGCTGGTAGCGCGCTGGGCCGCTGATCGCGCGGCGGTCGGGAACGCGCTGGGGTGCCTCCTCACGGTTTTCCAGCGGCGGGCCGGGCGCCTCGCCGTCGCGCTGTGCTTGATCGTCTGCCATGGCCCAAATATAGCCCTGCCATTGCCGCGCACGATTCGAAGTTGTAACAAAATCACACCGGATGCGCCGCAATGCCGGGTTGAACGCGTGGACGGGAGACACGTCCACCCTGCCTGTATCAGGCGCGCATCTCCTCCAATGAAGCCAGGCGCTGCAGCATGCAAACCAGGCTGCGGTCGCCCACCGGCTTGTCGAGCAGCCCGCGCACGCCGGCGCCGCGCGCCAGTTCGCCGTCGTAGGCGAAGGTGCGCCCGACCAGCAGCACCACGGCCGTGCGCCCTGCTCCTTCCTGGGCCTTGATGGTCCGGCTCAGGGCGTACGGGTCGATCCCGGGCGCGGCGGTATTGATCATCGCCACCGAGACCGGCGTCTCGTCGCACAGGCGCACCGCCATCGGCGCGCTGTCGGTCCAGGCGATGGCCAGGCGGCGCGGGCCGACCAGGCCGGCGAGGTGGTCGCGGAAGGCACCGCCCTTGTCGACGATGAGTACCTTGCCGTCGCGCGGCGGCTGGCGTTCGGCGGCGCAGCCGGCATCCAGACCGAGGCGCGGACGGCGCCGGCGTTCGGCCAGCAGCGGTTCGCCGCGCGCACTCAATAGCGCCAGCGCGCGGCGCCGTTCGGCCAGCAGCCGTACCAGGCTCTCGTACAGCACCTCCGGTTCGACCGGGCGCGTCAGGTGGGTATAGCCGCCGTGGGGCAGGCCGCCGATCACCAGCGCGGGCGGGGCGCAGCGCATGCCTTCCAGGCAGGCCAGCGCTTCCGGATTGGCGCCGTCGGCAAGGACGATATCGGGTTCCTGCAGGCTGTCGGCATGCAGGCACATGTACAGCGGCCCGGAGCGCGGCGCCGCCTCCAGCAGCGCCGCCATGCGGGCGGCGTCGGCCGGACTGAATCCGAGCAGGCGTACGGCAGTCGGAACTTTGTGTGCGTGCATAATATTCACCGGTGCGTGCAACGCTGCGCTCCCATGACCTGTTGCGCAAATGCTGGTTAGCTTGCCAGAACTACTGTACGCATGTACAGTATGCCTTTGGACCCACGCCTTTCGCTCAACGGTTTCTCGGGGCCGCTTGACGTAGCAAGCTTGCGTACCAATCTAGTCACGTTTCTCCGCGTTGACAAGAACAATCGGTTACGCCGCTCCTGCTTTTTCCCTCCGACAAGATAGCTCAACACAGTAGAATACGCAGGCTTCCGAAAAACACTGAACAGCATGGCAACCAAGAAACCCGCACCCGACTACAGCGAATCATCCATCCGCGTCCTCAAGGGACTCGAACCCGTGAAGCAGCGCCCGGGCATGTACACCCGGACCGAGAATCCGCTGCACATCATCCAGGAAGTGATCGACAACGCCTCGGACGAGGCGCTCGGTGGCTACTGCAACAACATCGGCGTCACCCTCAACGTCGACGGTTCCGTCACCGTCGAGGACGACGGCCGCGGCATCCCGGTCGGCATCCATCCGGAAGAAGGCGTCTCCACGGTCGAGATCGTGTTCACGCGCCTGCACGCCGGCGGCAAGTTCGACAAGGGCTCCGGCGGCGCCTACGCGTTCTCGGGCGGCCTGCACGGCGTCGGCGTCTCGGTGACCAATGCGCTGTCGACGCGCCTGGAAATCACGGTCTGGCGCAAGCTTGAGGACGGCGCTGGCGTGCACAACCTGGTCTTCGCCAACGGCGACGTGATCGAGCCCCTCACCTCCGCGCCGTTCGAGCGCGGTGGCAAGAAAAACGGCACCCGCGTCACCGCCTGGCCGGACGCCAAATACTTCGATTCGCCCAACATCCCGATGGCCGACCTCGTGCGCCTGCTGCGCTCGAAAGCCGTGCTGCTGCCGGGGGTAACGGTCACGCTGACGATCGCCAAGACCGGCGACGTGCAAACCTGGCGCTACGACGAAGGCCTGCGCGGCTACCTGGTCGAGGCCATGAACCAGAGCTCGAGCGGCCAGACCGTGATCCCGCTGTTCGAGGGCGCCGGCTATGCGTCTGCTGGCGACGAGAGCTTTGCCGAAGGCGAAGGCGCGGCCTGGGTCGTGGCCTGGAACGAGGAAGGAGGCGTGGTGCGCGAGTCCTACGTCAACCTGATCCCGACCCCCAGCGGCGGCTCGCACGAGTCGGGCCTGCGCGACGGCCTGTTCGGCGCCGTGAAGGGTTTCGTCGAACTGCACGGCCTGCTGCCGAAAGGCGTCAAGCTGCTGCCGGAAGACGTGTTCGCACGCGTCTCGTTCGTGTTATCTGCAAAAGTGCTGGACCCGCAATTCCAGGGCCAGACCAAGGAACGCCTGAATTCGCGCGATGCCGTCAAACTGGTGTCGACGTTCACAAAGCCGCCGCTGGAACTGTGGCTGAACCAGCACGTCGAGTACGGCAAGAAGCTGGCCGAGCTCGTCATCAAGCAGGCGCAGTCGCGCATGCGTTCGCTGCAAAAAGTCGAAAAGAAAAAATCCTCGGGCGTGGCCGTGTTGCCGGGCAAGCTCACCGATTGCGAATCGACCGACCTCACCCGCAACGAGATTTTCCTGGTCGAGGGCGACTCGGCGGGCGGCTCCGCCAAGATGGGGCGCGACAAGGAATACCAGGCAATCCTGCCGCTGCGCGGCAAGGTGCTCAATACCTGGGAAACCGACCGCGACCGCCTGTTCGCGAACAACGAGATCCACGACATTTCGGTGGCAATCGGGGTCGACCCGCATTCGCACGGCGATTCGCCGGACCTGTCGGGCCTGCGCTACGGCAAGATCTGCATTTTGTCGGACGCCGACGTCGACGGCTCGCACATCCAGGTATTGTTGCTGACGCTGTTCTTCAAGCACTTCCCTTCCCTGTTCAAGCATGGCCACATCTGCGTTGCGCGTCCGCCTTTGTACCGCGTCGACGTGCCGCCGCGCGGCAAGAAGCCGCTGCAAAAGCTGTATGCGCTGGATGACGGCGAACTGCTGGCGATCGAAGACAAGCTGAAAAAGGACGGCCTCAAGGAAGGCAGCTGGAACATCTCGCGCTTCAAGGGTTTGGGCGAGATGAACGCCGAACAGCTGTGGGAAACCACGATGAACCCGGACACCCGGCGCCTGCTGCCGGTGGCCCTGGGCGGTTTCGACCACGGCGAGTCGAGCGCGCGTTTCAACATGTTGATGGGCAAAGGCGAAGCCGCCGCACGCCGTGCGTGGATCGAAGAACACGGGAACGAGACGGAAGCGGATATTTGATGACGTTGCGGTCTTGATCCGCACGTAAACCGCGTGGGCTCGGGAGCCCACGCGGTACAGCGCCAAAAGAATCGAACAAACTGAATATGACTATCCAAGCAAACCTCTTCGAACAAGCCGCAGCACCCGCCGACGGCGACATCGAAACGCTGACCCTGTCGACCTTCGCCGAACGCGCCTATCTCGACTACGCGGTCTCGGTCGTCAAGGGCCGCGCCCTGCCCGACGTCGCCGACGGCCAGAAGCCGGTGCAGCGCCGCATCCTGTACGCGATGAACGAACTCGGCCTCGGCCCAACCGCGAAGCCCCGTAAATCGGCGGCCGTGGTCGGCGACGTACTCGGCAAACTGCATCCGCACGGCGACCAGTCGGTGTATGACGCGCTGGTGCGCATGGCCCAGGATTTTTCCCTGCGCTATCCGCTGATCGACGGCCAGGGCAACTTCGGCTCGCGCGACGGCGACGGCGCGGCGGCGATGCGCTACACCGAAGCGCGCCTGACGCCGATCGCGCGCCTCCTGATGGACGAAATCGACCAGGGCACGGTCGACTTCCAGCCGAACTACGACGGCTCGACCCTGGAACCGCGCACGCTGCCGGCGCGCCTGCCGATGGTGCTCCTGAACGGCGCCTCCGGCATCGCCGTCGGCCTGGCCACCGAAATCCCCTCGCACAACCTGCGCGAAGTGGCCGATGCGGCAGTGGCCATGATCCGCAACCCGAAGATCTCGCACGCCGAGCTGATGGCGATCGTTCCCGGTCCCGACTTCCCGGGCGGCGGCCAGATCATTACCCCGGCCGCGCAAATCGCCGACATGTACACGACCGGCCGCGGCTCGATGAAGGTGCGCGCGCGCTGGAAGATCGAAGAGCTGGCGCGCGGCCAGTGGCAGGCGGTCGTGACCGAGCTGCCGCCGGGGACCTCGGCCGCCAAGGTGCAGCAGGAGATCGAAGAGATCACCAACCCGAAGATCAAGCTGGGCAAGAAGACGCTGACGCCGGAACAGATCGCCCTGAAACAGACGGTCCTCAATTCGCTCGACACGATGCGCGACGAATCGGGCCGCGAAGCCGCCGTGCGCCTCGTGTTCGAGCCGAAGTCGAAGAACCAGGACCAGACCGAATTCATGCTGCTGCTGCTGGCGCATACCTCGCTCGAATCCTCAGCGCCGATCAACCTGGTCATGATCGGCGGCGATGGCCGTCCGCGCCAGAAGGGCCTGAACGACATCATCCAGGAGTGGATCGACTACCGCTTCGTCACGGTGCGCCGCCGTACCGAGCACAAGCTGGGCAAGGTCAACGACCGTATCCACATCCTGGAAGGGCGCGAGATCGTCTTGCTCAACATCGACAAGGTGATCGCCATCATCCGCAATTCGGATGAACCGAAGGCGGCGCTGATCGAAGAATTCGGCCTGTCCGACCGCCAGGCCGAGGACATTCTCGAGATCCGCCTGCGCCAGCTGGCGCGCCTGGAGGCGATCAAGATCGAGCAGGAGCTGGCCCAGCTGCGCGGCGAGAAGGAAAAGCTGGAAGACATCCTGGCCAATCCATCGACCATGAAGCGCACCATCATTCGCGAGATCGAAGCGGACGCCAAGGCGTTCGGCGACCCGCGCCGCACCCTGATCGAAGAAGCGCAGAAGGCGGTCGCCGAGCAGAAGATCGTCGACGAGCCGGTGACCGTGATCATCTCGGAAAAAGGCTGGGTGCGCGCGCGCACAGGCATCGGCCACGACCCGGCGCAGTTCACCTTCAAGGCGGGCGATTCGCTGTACGGCGCTTTCGAATGCCGCACGATCGATTCGCTGGTCGGCATCGGCGACAACGGAAAAACCTATTCGGTGCCGGTGGCAGCGCTGCCCGGTGCGCGCGGCGACGGCGTGCCGATCACGACCCTGGTCGACCTGTCGGGCGGCGTGCGCATTCTGCATTATTTTGCGGGCACCGCCGACACGCGCCTGTTGCTGGCGACCTCGAACGGCTTCGGTTTCATCTCGAAGGCGGGCGACATGGTCAGCCGCCTGAAAGGCGGCAAGTCCTTCATCACCCTGGACGACGGCGCCGTGCCGCTGCCGCCGCGGATCGTGTCGGATGCAGCCGGCGCGATCGCCTGCCTGTCCGGCAATGGCCGCGTGCTGGTGTTCGGCATCGACGAAATGAAGGTGCTGACCAATGGCGGACGCGGCGTGACGCTGATGGAACTCGACCCGAAAGAGCAGCTGCTGGCGGCGCAACCGATCAGCCAGAAGGGCTTGAATGTGATCGGCACCTGGGCCGGCTCGAAGCCGCGCACGGTGGAGCTGTTCGCGTCCGGGCTGGAGCCGCACTTCGGCAAGCGGGCGAGGAAGGGCAAACCGCTGTCGCAGAAGCTGAAGGCGACCGATCTGGCGATGCGTTCGACCGGGGAATAAGCCTTCGATTCACATCGGTGAAATGAAAAATGCCGGCTTCGCGCCGGCATTTTCTTTTGCATCGAACCAGATTACTTCTTGGCCGCTGCCTTGTGCACGTCGGACATCGCTTCGGCACGCACCTGCTCGGTCTTGGCCGATGCCTGCGCCTTGTCGGCGGCGGCGCCAACCTGCACCTTGAGCGACTTTTCGTCGGCCTTGATCATGGTCTTCTCGGCCTTCAGGTTAGCTTCCGAGACTTTCTCTTCGGCCTTGGCGATTGCCTTGGCGCGGTCTTCCGGATCGGCCTTGGTGATCTTCTCGGCGGCGTTCGCGTGCACCTTCACGGCCTTGGCATGCGCCTTGGCTTTCTTTTCCTGCGCATCGGCGACGGCCTTGGTGGCCTTCTCGTCGGCCTTGGCGACCGCCTTCATTTCCTTCGCTTCGGCCTTGGCGACATCGACTTCGGCACGGGCTTCGGCCTTGACGATGGCCTTGGTGTTGTCCGTGTTGACCGTGGTGGTCACTGGCGCCGTGACTGCCACCGGGGCGGTGGTCGTGGTCGTGGTCGTGGTGGCGGTCTGCGCGTAAGCGCTGGTGGCGACAAAACCGGCGATCAGGGTGAGGATCAATTTGTTCATGGTGTGTCCTTTCGAAGCGATGGTGGGTTGCGGGTCTCTTGCCCGCACTGTTTAACTTTTTGTTAAGTCTGAACCCAGGATAGGCCTTGCGAGAGGATAGGTCTGTTCGCCACCACACAAACTACTGCTGAGCAGCATCAACGCCGCGCCGGCCCTGCGTACAGGTCGATGACATCGACGATGCCGTCCTGGCACACCGGGCAAAACGCCTCGCTGCGGTCGAACATAATGCACTGCATCGCCGGCCGGTAGTAGCCGCTCGCTTCGTAGTTCGCACCCTCGAAGGCGCCGATCGTGTGGCGGTGCGCCTGCTTTGCAAACAGGGCGTTGGAGCGCGCCAGGTCTTCGCGGAACAAGGCATTCATCTCGCTTTCGGGCCGGTTCGCCGCCCGCAGCGCCGCGCGCCGTTTCTGGTAGGCGCGCGAGGCGTCCTCGTAGGCGGCCTTCGGCCACGGCGTCGGCAGCGGCGTGCCCGCCTTGACGTGGCGCTTCCATTTCAGGGCGCCTGGGTCGCGCAGGGCCGTGACGTTCGGCTCCCAGGGTTCCGTGCGCGTGCTGCTGGCCGCATAGGCTACCGGCGAGGTGTAGTACTCGTCGGCCAGGCCCGCGAAATGGTGGCCGAACTCGTGCACGATCAAATACGGCGCCCACTCGTTGCTCGCGGCGGCCGTGCTGAACTGGCCGAAGATCCCGCCGCCGCCATAGGTCTCGTTGTTCACCAGGATCTCGATGAACTCGTAGGGCGCATGCTGGGCAATCTCGCGCAGCGCGCGGTTATCCAGGGTCAGCACATAGCGCTCGCTGCCGAAAATGTCGTAGCGCGTGCCGAGTTTCGAGGCGCGGTGCACGCCGGTCGAGGGACGCGACACGCCCGACTCGCTCGTCGGCACGGCCAGCGCCCAGACATTGAAATCGGCGGCGCGCTCCTTGAAGGGAGAGACCGTAAACAGGTGCGCGGCGAGGCGCCGGGCATCGAGCTCGAACTTCTTTATCTCCCCGACCGTATAGCCGTCGCCCAGCACCAGCAGGTCGACTTTCTGCGGCGACGGTCCGCTCACGTGAATCGGGATCGGCGCGGCGGGCGCCGGCGGCTGCTTCCTGACGACGTCCGGCGCATCGGTGTCGACGTCGACGCTCCAGGCCACCGAGAAGGCGTTGCGCTCGTCGCGTTTCAGGATGCGCACCTTGACCGGGCGGTCCGGCTTCGGAAAGCGCACCGACTCATGAAAACTGCGGCTGATCTTGCCGGCTTCTTCGGTGGTGCGCCACTCGCCAAAGACGGTCGAAAAATCGCGCGAATACAGCACATCTCCCGTCTTCGCGTCGGCCACTTCGACCCGGTTCTGGCCGCGGTTGGTGTTGTCCAGGCTGCGCGCGACGTCACCCGGCCAGGGCAGCGGCTCGATCAGCACCTGTTCGATCGCATACTGGTCGGAGAGCGCATTGCCGCTGTGGGTATAGTCGACGCGCACGGTGGCCGGCTGCGCGGCCTGGGCCAGGCTTGCCGCGAGCAGGGAAAGGGCGGCGCACAGGTGGGGGAAGCAGCGAAGCATGTCGGGTCCTCGGGTAAACGAATCCTGGCATTGTAGTCCTGACACGGCGCCCGCGGCGGCGCGTAGTCAGCGTTCAATCCGCCGCTGCGTCGGGGCCGGCGACGAGCCTGAATCCTTCGTCGATCCAGCCGGTAACCCCACCCACCATCAGCTTGACTGGCCGCCCCAGTTTTGCCAGCCGGTAGGCGCCGCGCTGGGCGCCGTTGCAATGCGGCCCGGCGCAGTAGACGACGAACAGGGTGCCGTCCGGATAATCGCGCAGCTTGACCTCGACGATTTTCCGGTGCGGCATGTTGACTGCGCCGGGCACATGGCCTGCGGCGTACAGCTCGGGACTGCGGGTATCGAACAGGACGAAATCCTGGCGTCCTCCCGACACCGCGTCGAAGACGTCGGCGCAATCGGTCTCGTATTCGAAAGCGCTGCCGAAGTAAAAGGCGGCGCGGTCGGTGCATGCGGCGGGAATGGCGCTTACCGATGAACTCATCTGTTTCTCCAAGTCAGAACGAGATGCCAGTCTGCACCGCACCGGGCCGGGGCGGCAGGTGCATCCATGACAGAACTTGGTAAGATCGCGCCATGATCCCCATGATCCACCACGTTGCCATCCTCGCCTACGACGGCCTGTGCACCTTCGAATTCGGCTGCGCCATCGAACTGTTCGCGCTCGAGCGTCCGGAACTGGGCGTCGCATGGTACAGCCATGCCGTCTGCGCCGCCGAGCCCGGACCCTTGCGGGCGATGGGCGGCTTGACCGTGCACGCGCCGCACGGCCTGGAGGGGCTCGGCACCGCCGATACCATCGTCGTCCCCGGCTGGCGCGACGCGGACGAAGCGCCGCCGGCGACGCTGGTCGCGGCCCTGCAGGCGGCGCGCCAGCGCGGCGCGCGCATCTGCGCGATCTGTTCCGGCGCATTCGTGCTGGCGCATGCAGGCCTGCTCGACGGCCGCAGGGCCACCACCCACTGGCGCCATCTCGAACGCCTCGGCGCGCAGTTCCCACAGGTAGCCATCGAAGCGGGCGCACTGTATGTCGACGACGATGGCGTGATCACTTCGGCCGGTTCGGCGGCCGGCCTGGACATGCTGCTGCATGTGGTGCGCAGCGATTACGGGAGTGAAGTCGCCAACCGGGTGGCGCAGCGGCTGGTGGTGCCGGCGCACCGCGATGGCGACCAGCAGCAACTGGTGCTGCGTCCCCTGCCCCAGGCGGATGCCAACCGCATCGCGCCGATGATGGACTGGGTGCGCGAGCATATCCGCTCACCCCACACGGTGGCGTCGATGGCGGCCGGCGCGCATATGGGCACGCGCACCTTCCAGCGCCGCTTCAAGGAGGCGACCGGCTTGTCGCCGCTGGCCTGGTTGGTACGCGAACGCATCGCACTGGCGGCGCGGCTGCTTGAAACACGTCCCGCGCTCGGTATCGAGGCGGTGGCCGACCTCGCCGGCCTGGGCTCGGCCGAATCGCTGCGGCGCCACTTCCGCACCCATGGCATGCCGGCGCCGGGCCGCCTGAGGGGGCGCTCTACTGGTACTGGTACAGCGGCCTTCTGACCAGGATCGGGCGGATGTCGAGCCGCACGTTGTAGACCGAATAGGCTTCGGTCGTGGCCGACATGTAGCCGACGCTGTCGCCGGTGCGCGAGAATTTGAATTCGAAGCCGAGGTCGGGCTGCACGCCGTGTGCACTGTCGAGGGTCAGGCCGATGGCGTCAAGCTGGTCGCTGTCGATGAGCTTGCCCATCAGGTCGACCACCGTGCTGTTGCCGAGGATGTCGGCCGAGAACAGCGGCTCGCGGTAATACGGACGGGCCGGGTCGAGCCGGCCGTTGGCCTTGTCGGGCGCCGGCGTAAAACTGTGGCTGGCGATGTTGAAGCGGTCGCCATTGTCGAGGTAACTGAGGCGCACGTTGCTGACGTTGAAGGCGCCCTGGCGGGCGTTGGCGGCGGACAGGTCGACCACCAGCGCGCCCTTGTAGCCGAGCACCTCGACGTCGCGCTGCGGTCCCACCACCATCGCCGTGTTCTCGTCGATGCCCAGGCCCAGTTTGTAGCCTTTTTGCAGCATGGCCGGCAGCATGCGCGCGAAGCGTCCGCGCACCAGCAAATGCTGGTCGACGAACACGTCGTCGCCGATAAACCCCAGGCCCGGCGTGATTTCCTGGCCATCGGTCAGGCCCAGTTTCAAGGTGGCGAGCACGGGCTTCGGATCGCCGAACATGGTGCTGCTCATGATGGCAGCACCGGCGCTGGTGCCGGCGATCACGCCGCCGCGCCGGTACAGTTCCCACACGGCGTCGAGCACGCGCGTGTTGCTGCCGTCGGGGCGGCGCAGCGCGCGCGTGATGCGGGCCTGGTCGCCGCCGGCGAAATAAGCGCCGCCGGCGCTGCGCACGGCATTGGCAAGGTCGGGACTGTCGGCCGCAGCCTGGTAGTCGGTGCCGGTCAGGCGTACGGCGACCGGCACGAAGAAGGCGTTCGCGCCGTATTTGTTGAGGCGCTCGACCAGGGCGGCGCCGGATTTTTCGGGAGTGGCGGAGGCCGAGGCGAAGACGGCGATACGGGCGCCCTTCCCGCCCGCGAGCTCGACGATGCGCTCCCAGACGGCGGTGTTATCGGGACGCAGCGCGCCGCCGATGATGACGAGCGAACCTTTTGGCGCCGGCACTTCGGCCGCTTGCGAGGAGAACGCCGCCAGCAAGGCCGCGGCGAGCGTGACAGGAACCAGGAACCGGCGCATATGCTGCTCCTTCTCGAGCCTAAAGGCTAAGCCTGATTCGAGAAAGACGTCGCCATGTTGAGCCGGCTCAGGAGAGATAAATGTTCGGGAAGTAACGCTCCATCAGCGTTTCCGGATTGCGCGGCGTGGTGAAATCGAAGCGTTCATACAAGCCTTGCGCGTCGTTGGTCGCCAGCGTGAAGCGCCGCAGGCGTTGCAGGCTCGGGTGGCGCAGCACGGCGGCCACCAGTTGCTTGCCGTAGCCGTGGCCGCGGTATTCCGGCAACACGAACACGTCGACCAGGTTGGCGAAGGTGGCGAAGTCGGTGATCACGCGCGCAAAGGCGATCTGGCGGCCGTCGAGATAGCCGCCGAAGCACAAGGAATTTTCGATGGCACGCTCGACGATGGGCCGCGAGATCCCTACCGCCCAGCTCGACTGCTCGCTGAGGAAGCGGTAGATCATCGGGATGTCGAGCCGCGACTGGTCGGTGCTGACCTCGAAGCTGGAATCGTTGGTAGTCATCTGACTGGCCACATCTGGCTAAAAAACCAATTCTAGCGCCGTTTGCACAAACGACAAGTACGATTCGTTATGGTTTTTGAGCCGGTTCCTGGCGGCCTTGCAGATAGCGTTCCGGCAGCGCCAGGCCGGCGTCTTCGGCACGCCAGGCGAGGTTGGCGATCCACCAGCGCTTGCCGTCGAACGCCAGCTGGATGCTGTTGATGCCGCGCATGAACGGCTTGGCATCGTTGGGCGCGCGCAGCAGTTCATAGGTGCTGAACACGTGCACCAGCTGGCCGAAGGCCTCGGTGGTGCGGGCAATTTCGCGTTCGTAGAAGCCGCTCGTGTTGAAAGCGCTCATGTTGCGGCTGATGTAATCTTCGACCGTCATCGTGCGCAGGGCGAAGCCGCCGTCGCGGTTGGGGAGGATGACCATCAGTTTCGCGTCCGGCGCGAACAGGGCGCGCATCCGGTTCCAGTTGCGCGGCGCGCCGGCCGGGCCGGAGATGACGTCGTACAAGGCGGCAACAAGGCTGTCGACCGAGGCGCCGTCGGCGTCCTTCGCCACTGCCGGCTGGGCGGGCGCGGTCTGCACCGGCGCTTGCGGCTGCGGCGGCTGGGCGGCCATGCTGCTGCCGGCGCCGGCGGCCAGTGCGGCGGAGAGGCCAAGCGTGAGCCATCGTTTCATCGTCTACTCCTTCGGTCTGCGTGTGTTGACAGTTGAATAATTGGTTATTTTAGTCGTCTTTGTCATCCGCCGCCGGCTCCGGCAAGGGCTGGGTGCTGGGGTTTATAATCGAATAAATCAACTGCCCCCCCCCACCATGAACGAACAATTCTCCAAAAAAGCCGAAGCTTGGTCGGCCCGCTTCTCCGAACCGGTGTCGGACCTCGTCAAACGCTATACGGCGTCCGTCTTCTTCGACAAGAGATTGGCCATGTTCGACATCCAGGGCTCGCTCGCGCACGCCGAGATGCTGGCCGCGCAAGGCATCATCAGCGAAGCCGACCGCGCCGAAATCGAGCGCGGCATGGCGCAGATCAAGGGCGAGATCGAAGCCGGCAGTTTCGAATGGCTGCTCGACCTCGAAGACGTGCACCTGAACATCGAAAAGCGCCTGACCGAGCTGGTCGGCGATGCGGGAAAACGCCTGCACACGGGCCGCTCGCGCAACGACCAGGTCGCCACCGACATCCGC
Organism: Massilia sp.; assembly: GCA_031398335.1. Lineage (GTDB taxonomy): Bacteria > Pseudomonadota > Gammaproteobacteria > Burkholderiales > Burkholderiaceae_D > Telluria. Next base: position 17,484 of record JANNNC010000062.1, on the reverse strand, counting down.
CTGTACGTGCGCGCGGCGATCGACGATGTCGTGGTCCTGTTGAACAACCTGCGCGGCGCGCTGACGGACCTGGCCGAGCGCCACCATGACACCATCATGCCGGGCTTCACCCACCTGCAGGTGGCGCAGCCGATCACCTTCGGCCACCACATGCTGGCCTATGTGGAAATGTTCGGGCGCGATTGCGAGCGCATGATGGATGCACGCCGCCGCGTGAACCGCCTGCCGCTGGGCGCCGCCGCCCTGGCCGGCACCACCTTCCCGATCGACCGGCTGCGCGTGGCAAAAAACCTCGGCTTCGAGGATGTCTGCCACAACTCGCTCGACGCCGTCTCCGACCGCGATTTCGCGATCGAGTTCACCGCCGCCGCCGCGCTGATCATGATGCACGTCTCGCGCATGTCGGAAGAACTGGTCATGTGGATCAGCCCGCGCATCGGCTTCATCGACATCGCCGACCGTTTCTGCACCGGCTCGTCGATCATGCCGCAAAAGAAGAACCCGGACGTGCCCGAACTGGCGCGCGGCAAAACCGGCCGCGTGTATGGCCACCTGACCTCCCTGCTGACCCTGATGAAGGGCCAGCCGCTGGCCTACAACAAGGACAACCAGGAAGACAAGGAGCCGCTGTTCGACACCGTCGACACCGTGCTCGACACGCTGCGCATTTTTACGGACATGGCCGGCGGCATCACCGTGAAACCGGAGAACATGCGCGCTGCCGCCCTGCAGGGCTATGCCACCGCGACCGACCTGGCCGATTACCTGGTGAAAAAAGGCCTGCCCTTCCGCGATGCCCACGAAGCCGTGGCGCATGCGGTGCGGGCCTGCGACGACGCAAAATGCGATTTGTCGGACATGTCGCTCGACGCGCTGCGCACCTTCTCGCCGCTGATCGGGGACGACGTGTTCGGCGTGCTGACGCTGGAAGGCTCCGTTGCCGCGCGTGACCATGTCGGCGGCACGGCGCCGAACCAGGTGCGCAAGGCGATCGAGCGGGTGCGTGGGCAGTTGAAAGACTGAAGCGAATGAATGGTGCAGCAGCAGGCCGGCATAAAGGGCCTGCTGCGGCCTGCACTTGGTACCCAGATTATCCCTTTCCTGGAGAACCCGCTTGTTGTCGTTGCTCCGATTGGCTATCGCTATTCCCATCCCGCGCCGCTCCTGCTACAGGATCTCGCTGCCGAACGCTTCATCATGCGGGAGGAAGGATCGGGTACGCGAATGGCTGTCGATGACCATTTGGCCAGGCAACGTTTCTCGCTGATTGTGCGCATGACCCTGGGTAGCAACGAAGCAATCAAGCAGGCGGTTGCAGGGGGAATGGGACTGTCGATCCTGTCACGTCATGTGTTGGGCCATGCTCCGGCTAACGAGGGCATCCAGGAACTTGCCGTAGAACACTTCCCTCTCGAACGCACTTGGTATGTCCTCTACCGTCGAGCTCGTCCGTTGTCCCTGATAGCCACGACCTTTTTGAATTTTTTGCTGGGCGAAACCGGGGCCATCGGCTCAGCGTCGTTTAACTCCACTACACCCTCATCCGAGTAAAGGGCTGAAGGTTATGACCCGTAGCCCACAGTCAGGTTCCGTTCCCCAGAAGGGGCTCGGCTCTTCAGTCAGCCTTACTTCATATAAGTTACCGGAACCTGCGCACAGGAGACGACACGCGACGCCACGGAACCAATGAGCAGGTTTCCCATCAGTCTGAGCCCGCGCGTACCCATGACCACTGAGGCAATGCCCGATTGGACGAAGTGATCGGCGATCTGGCTGGCTGGATCTCCCATACGACAATGCACCTCATACCGGATGCCTTGGGCGTCCAGGAATTCGCGCGCCGGGCTCATGATCCGTACGAATTCCCCGGGCTCGAGGCGCGTTGGCTCTTCGGACGACAGGGCTGCATGAGTGCGCGATTTCGTTGGATCGAGTACGTGCAACAGATCGAGTTGCACGGCCGGATCGTCGAGTGCCAGTCCGGGGGGCAGCCCGGTTCAGGTCCTTGGCCCAGTGGACGACGCGCCCGCCGGGTAATTCTTGAGTGGCCGCCGCGCGCGCAAGTACAACCATTTTTCTAGCTCGACCACGGCGAAGGTCAAGATTCCGATACTGACGATATAGACCCACGCTTCGGCTCGCACAGGAGCGGTGTGGAATAGCCGGTTCAATACAGGCGAATAGGTAAAGGCGATCTGCACCAGCCAGGTTGCTGCAACGCCTGCGACCAGCCAGGGATTGGAGAAGACACCGATGAAAAACATCGAATGGCTGCGGCTTCGGCAGTTCAGAAGGTAGAAGGTCTGGACCATCACGATGACGTTGACCACGGCCGTACGGGCTTCGTCGAGGTTTGTGCCTTCGATGCCTTTTTCCCAGGCGAACAGTCCGAACGCACCAGCAAGGGAGATCAGCGTCACCAGCCCGGTACGCATTAGCAGCGAGTGGGTGAGTAGCGGTTCTTTCGGGTCACGCGGCGGCCGCTGCATGATGTCGCTTTCCTTTGGCTCGAAGACCAATGTCAGCCCCAAAAGCAAGGCCGTGACCAGATTGAGCCAGAGTAACTGCGTGGGCAGCATCGGCAATGTGATCCCGGCGATGATCGAGACCAGCAATATAAGCGCCACGCCTCCATTGGTGGGAAGTATCCACAAGATAAACTTACTGAGGTTGTCGAAGACGCCGCGTCCTTCCTCCACTGCTGCCTCGATTGACGCAAAGTTATCGTCAGTCAGAATCATGTCTGCGACTCCCTTGGTAACGTCAGTGCCGGTGATTCCCATGGCCACGCCGATATCAGCCTGCTTGAGCGCGGGCGCATCGTTGACGCCATCGCCGGTCATCGCGACAACATGGCCGCGCGCCTGAAGCGCCTGGATTAGCCGCAGTTTTTGCTCGGGCGCCACCCGAGCGAATACGGTTGCGTTCTCAGCGGCGTCGCCGAGATCCCCGTCGTTGAGAGCTTCCAGTTCACGCCCCGTGAGCGCGATGATACCCGTGCCGCCACCCAGGCCGATCTGCGAGGCGATGGCCTTGGCGGTGAGGACATGATCGCCCGTGATCATCTTGACGTTGATGCCGGCGGCGCGGCACTTTGCCACAGCCTTAATCACCTCGGGACGCGGTGGATCTAGTTTCCCCTGTAGACCAAGCAGGGTGAGGCCGGCAGCAACGTGCTGGTGCTCCAGGCAACAATGATCTGGCGGCATCGGACGCCGGGCGAAGGCGAGAACGCGCAGACCGCGAGTGGCCATTGCCTCGGCGTTTCGGAGCACGAGCGCTGCATCAAGCGGCGTGACCTCACCGGCCTCGTTGAGCGCTTGCGCGCACTTTTCCAGAATTACTTCCACCGCGCCTTTGATGTAGATCATTTTTGGCTCGGCATCGGTGCCATGGAGCGTTGCCATGTAGCGGTATTCGGACTCGAAAGGGATCGTCTGAATCCGAGGCAGGGACCCACTTAACTCTTGCTCTGACAGCCCCGCCTTCTGTGCCGCAACGATTAGTGCGGCCTCAGTCGGGTCACCTTGCACGGTAGTATGCCCCTTATCGTCGACGACGAGCCGCGAATCGTTGCACAGAAAGCCGGCACCGAGCGTTTCAATCAATGCGACGTTTTCGCCCACAACGACTGGCACTTGCCCGAAATGGATCTTACCAACCAGCTCGTAGCCGCTGCCTGTGACATGGTAGAGCCGGCCGCCAGCATAAATTTCCTGCACGGTCATTTGATTCTGCGTCAGCGTACCCGTCTTGTCCGAGCAGATGACCGTAGTGCTACCGAGTGTCTCGACTGCGGGCAGCTTGCGGATGATCGCGTGACGGCGAGCCATGCGAAGCACGCCGATGGCCAACGTGATCGTCACCACGGCGGGCAACCCTTCGGGGATGGCGCCAACCGCCAGTGCGATCGCTGCTATCAGCATCTCCGGCCAAGGCGTTCCCCGCAAGATGCCGGCGATGAAAATCAAGACTGCCAGGCCGAGAATCACATACAGCAGCCGACGGCTGAATTGTGCGATTTTGCGCGTGAATGGCGTTTGCAAATCCTCCACCATGCTCATCAACCCAGCGATACGGCCCACCGCGGTTTTATCGCCGGTGGCGATGACCACGCCTTCACCTTGACCGGCGCTGACCATCGTGCCTGCAAACGCTAGATTCGTGCGGTCAGCCAGAATCGCTTCAGATGGTAACGGATCGGTTTGCTTGGGGACGGGCACAGATTCGCCAGTAAGCGCCGCTTCCTCGATTTGCAAACTGCGTTGCTGCACCAAGCGCAGATCCGCTGGCACACGGTCGCCGGACTGCAGCAGTACGACGTCCCCTGGTACCAGTTGCACCGAGAGAATCCGCAGCTTCTCTCCGCCGCGCCGCACTGTCGCCTCGGTAACGACCATGTTTGCCAGCGCTTCGATAGCTTTCTCTGCTTTCGCTTCTTGCAGATAGCCGACAATGGCATTGATAAAAACGACGCCAAATATGACCGACGCATCGACCCATTTACCCATAGCTGCGGTGATCACGGTCGAGATCAGCAGGATGTACATGAGGGGCTGATGGAACTGCACGAAAAAACGGATCCATTCGCTGGGCCGCTTCTGCGCCGTCATCTGATTCGCCCCGAACCGGCGGGTTCTCGCCCCGACCTCGGCCATGGTGAGTCCGATTGACGGATTACTCTGCAGGAGCTTGGCGGCCTCGTTCGCCGCGAGCGCGTGCCAATCGACATGGGCAGGGTCTTCGAGAAAGCTTGAGCCTGACATATAAGCATTTCCTTTAATAAACGGATTCATAAAAAATCCGAAAAGAATTCGAGTGCGGAAATGAAACAGGCGAAGCTTACAGATCAAAATCGGATAATTTGAAGAATACAGTCCAAAATTACCACGTCAACCATTTGTACAGGAGAATTAAAATGAGCGCACATACTACGCCACCGGGGCCGCGGGAGGCGAACGATCCTCTGATTAAGATGCTCGTGAAACTCATACGCTACGCCGTGCGAGTTCTGGCCGTGCTGATGGTTCTAGTGATCTGGTGGGGCGTGGCAGACGTGGTCTACGTCCTGTATACACGCATTGTTGCACATCCGTACTTCTTGCTTGAAATCAGCGATATTTTCGCTACGTTCGGCGCGTTCATGGCCGTGCTGATTGCAATCGAGATTTTCATTAACATAACTAGTTATCTGCGCGAGAACGTCATCCATATCAAAATTGTCTTGGCGACAGCGTTCATGGCAGTCGCACGCAAGGTCATTGTGTTGGATTACAAAGTGGTGAGTTCTGACTATGTGTTTGCCACCGCTGCGCTAGTGCTCGCACTGGCCATCGCCTATTGGCTCGCAGTGGTGAGAAATACCTCCATCGAAGGGCATGGCGAACTTTGAAGGAACTCGTTCATTACGCATGAGCTATTCAGGTCGAGCTCGATGTGCCAGGCGAATCGGAGAGTCGTCATGCCGGGAAGCGAAATGTCGCTTGCACGCTCTGTGCTGCGCAGAGCAGCGCAAAACCCGTGCTTTACCCGCGACCGTGCCGTCCGTGTGTCCGATTCCTGATGCTGAAACTGCGCCGCATAACCAGAACAGCCCGCTGGCCTGCGCGGTGTCGTGCAGCGGGCACCTTACTGGCAGTCAGCCCGTCCATCGCCAGGCAAGCTAAGGGACAGATGAGTATCGGTGACCCTCGCCGCCATGCACCAGCAAGCAGCAAATTAGACGCCGCGCCTAGCAGCCTGACCGGGCATCTCCTTGTCTGAGCACTCGACTAGAAATAAATGTGAATTTTGGCAAACAGAGCCGGATGCGGTGCGAGGCGCCGAGTGCGCCGCAATGCAAGCCCCGCAAGCGCAGCGGAGCCAACCCAGCAACGCGCCGATTCTGGCAGCCAAAAACACATTTATGTCTGCGCCCCGTCCAGCGGGTTCGCTGGAGGCAGTTTCTTGTAGATAAAACTAAAAAATTGTGTTTTCGCGATCAGCTCGCGCGTGTCGTCTGCTCACTAACTCATATCGTTATACACAAGTCGGACGCTGCTTCCAGCTTAGCCAGAAATATCGTTAACTCTCAATGAGTTGCAGATGGGTCTTGTAAACTCTGGCGAGATCGCGTGGTGCTCTGTATTCAGGACACGACCGCGCTTGATTTCAACGGACAGGAAACCGAAGGTCTTGGCCCGTTGAACTACGAAGCGCGGCGCGGCATGTATCTTCATCCGACCTATGCGGTCACGCCGGAACGCGAACCGTTGGGCGTGCCCCCTGTGCCTACATGTGGGCGCGAGAGGAGCGCGGGTGCGGACGGGGTCCGTCCTGGCCAGAGTGAGAGTGCACGCTGGCCCGAAGGCTATGAACGCCTCGCGGAGATGGCGCCCAATCGGAGAAATCACCTTCAGGATGGGCCCCCGTGACGAACAGAAAGCACGTGCCGTTCGCCAGCAAGTCTGGTCCCGCGCAGTCGAGATATCGGATGGCAAAGGTGGACGCATTACTGCAACCTGCATCGTAGCGCGCGAGATCGGCGCGCCAAAAGGCGTCAAGCCCGTCGAATGGCGCTTGCTGAGCAACCGCCATGCATCGACAGTGGAGCAGGCTGTCGAGCTGATCGAATGGTACCGGGCACGCTGGAAAATCGAGATCTATTTCAATGTCCTCAAGAATGGTTGCGAGGTAGAGACTCTGCAACTGTCAGCGATCGATTCCGGGTCGCTGTTCGCGGCCGTGCTCGCGCCAAGCAGCCACAGGATGTATTCCCGCTGGCTGCCGGCGATGCCGTCGAGCGTGAAGACGTCGGTCCGGTAGCCGATTTCCTCCATGGTCGGGCGCCGCAGGTCGTTGCGCAGCTTTGGATGGCCGGCCAGGATCACCAACAGCCGTCCACCCGCGTCCTCGACCACTTCCATCAGACGCTTGAGGCCGATAAGGGAGCACGAGCCCTCTGTCATTTGCAGTTAGTTCGAGCCGAAATCGGCTTCGAATGCGAGCACGGTCGGTTTGGAACGCAAGCCCCTACAGCTATGAACGGAAAATGGCTGCCACCTATCGCTGTGTCCGAAATTACTTGACCACCACAGTTTCGCGCGGTCCGCCGCAACAGCGCGCGGTGCAGGCCTACCAAATAGGCACCTGAGTTGCTCCGTCGTAAATACCTGCCGGGAAAACGACACTTCTGGTAATGAATGATCAGTAATCTTGACTTGAGTCAGACTAAATCTTACTCTAAAGATTCTCTAGTGCAACTTTTTTCAATTCCCCTTTTTCCTCTTTGCCGATGAGCCGTTACAGACCCAAGGTTTCCAGTTACCTGGCAGGCACGGCCCTTCTCAGCTCCTGTGCGTTCGCTGCCCCAGACTTCGATAGAGACCTCACCAGCATCAGCATCGAGCAATTGCTGAATATTGATGTCGTGACTGCATCCCGGATTCCCCAGAAGATCAGCGAAGCGCCGTCCTCTGTTTCCGTCATCCTGGCGGACGATATCAAGCGCTACGGCCATCGAACCCTGGCCGATATCCTGCGCAGCATGCGCGGGGTGTACGTCACTTACGACCGCAATTACAGCTATGCGGGCACACGGGGATCGGGGCGCCCTGGCGATTTCAATACCCGCTTGCTGATCCTGATTGATGGGCTTCGCGTTAATGATGTCGTGTTTGACCAAGGCGCGCTTGGAACTGAATTTCCGATCGACGTCTCCCTGATCGAACGCGTGGAATTCGTCCCTGGTCCGGGTTCGGCGCTCTACGGCAGCAGTGCGTTCTTCGGTGTAGTCAACATCATCACGAAAAAAGGCGCCGCCTACAGCGGTGGCGCGCTCGGCGTTGGCGCCGCGAGTGCCAACAGCCGCGAAGTGCGCTTCACGGCCGGCAAGAAGTATGGCCAGGAACTGGATATGCTGGTTTCGGCCTCTTTATCCCGGCAGCAAGGCGAGGATTTGTATTTTCCGGAATTCGCCACCCCTGCAGGCAGCGATGGAATCGCACGCGGCCTGGACCATGATCGCCAGAAACGTGTTTTCGGAAAACTCGCTTATGGCAATCTGGGTGCGCAAGCCTATCTGGCACAACGCGTCAAAGGCATTCCGACGGCATCGTATGGACAGCAGTTCAATGACCCGCGCAGCCAGACTGTCGATGAGTATGGGGCTGCAAGCCTGAGCTACCAGGCGGACCTGTCGCCCACGCTGACGGCATTTGCCAACGTCAATCTGTCGCGCTACCGCTACAGAGGCGTATATATCTACACAACTGGTCCTACCGCGAATATCGACCAGGCCGTCAGCCAGACGAGCGGTGCCGAGCTACGTTTCCTGAGCATCGGCATGCAAGGCCACCGGATCATCGGCGGCGTGGAGTTCCTGGACGACCGCCGGCGTGGCATGAGCAATGCCGATGTTGATCCGGACGTGAGCTATATCCAGGTCGACAAACCCAAGCGGCGGGCTGCGTTGTATATCCAGGATGAAATGCGCCTCGGCGAGCAGTGGGTCCTGAATGCCGGCGTGCGCCGGGACTTCGATTCCGAAAGCAGTCATACGACAAATCCGCGCATCGCCCTCATTTATCACGCCGCGCCCGAGGTCACCCTCAAGGGCGTGTATGGCTCGGCCTACCGGGCGCCGAATGCCTATGAACGCTACTATGCGAGCGAAACCGTCAACAGCAAGCTCAATGCGTCACTGCGTCCGGAACGCATCCATACCCACGAATTCATTGCCGAGTATTTCCCGATGGACCGGTTCCGCGCCAGTATGTCGGTCTACCAGTACCGGCTGCGCGACCTGCTTGCCCTGACGACCGACCCGGTCGACGGGCTGCTCGTTTATTCGAACATCGATGCTGCACGCGCCAGGGGAGTCGAACTCGAGGCGGAATGGCTGCGCGAGAACGGAAGCGCGCTCAAGGCCAGTACGAGTTTTCAGATGGCGCGCGACACGAACACGGGCGAGTGGCTCAGCAATTCGCCGCGCAGGCTCGTCAAGCTGAATTACTCGAGCCCGCTGCCGGACGAGCGCCTGCGCGCGAGCGTGGAATACCAGTTCACGAGCCGCCGCAGGACCACGCTCGATGGCCAGCTCGGGGGGTTCGGCGTTTTCAACCTGACCTTGCTGGGGCATGTGTTCGACAAGCGTATCGAACTTGCCGCTAGCCTATATAACGTGTTCGACAAGCGCTATGCCGATCCGCCAGGCGAAGAGCATTTCGACAATGGAGCGCCTCCGCGCTATCTGCATTCGATCAGGCAAGACGGTCGCAACTGGCGCATGACAGCAAGCTACACTTTTTAACATGACTATTCCCAGTCTGGCCCGGCGCTGCACAGACCTGTTCGCGCTGATGCTCGCGCTCTTAGCCGGGGCAGGATCGTACGCGGCGCCGGCGACGGAATATGCTGCCAAGGCTGCGTTCATCTACAACATTGCGCTGTTCAGCAAATTTCCGCGGATTAGCCCTGTCATGCGCCTGTGCGTGCTTGGACGCAGTCCGTTCGGCGGCGACCTCGACGCCCTTGAAGGAAAAGCGGTTGGCGAAGCCGCGATCACGGTTGTCTATCCGCGCTCCGGTAGCGAGGCGGTCGCTCAATGCCAGATCCTGTTCATCAGCGCCTCGGAAGCGCATCGCCTTGACAGCCTCGCGGAATCGGCACGCGAACAGGGTGTGATGACGATTTCCGACATTCCCGGCGCCACGCGCCTTGGCGTCATGTTCGAACTCGCTGTCGACAACCAGCGCATCGTCTTCGATTTCAACGGCGCGGCCGCGCGCGCTGCCGGGGTCGCGGTCAGCTCGAAGGTGCTGCGTCTGGCCCGCAATGTTTATTAAAGCGCAGGAATGATATGAAGCGGTGGATCGAATGGGTCAACAGCCAAACGCTGGGCAATAAACTCAAGTGGGCAAACCTGATTACCAGCGGCAGCGTCATTCTCGCATCGACCTTGTTCCTGGCTAGTATTCAGATATATTTCTTTACGTTTACCGTGGTGGCGCAGACCCAGGCCTTGGCCACGGTCGTCAGCGAGAACCTTTCGGCGGCGCTGGTATTTGACGACAAGAAGACGGCCGAAGATATCCTGCTTGCACTGCGGGCGCTGCCTGAAGTGCAGTCGGCGGCAGTTTTTGACCTGCAGGGGCAGGTCTTTGCGCGCATTGGCTACGCGACCGGCCTGGCACCTTTCGGCATACGATTCCAGCCGGATTACGCACTCAGCCTGCAAGAGGTCGTGGTCACTCATCCGGTACAGTTCAGGCAGAAGCAACTGGGAACCGTGGTGGTACGCAGTTCCCTGGCCAGCGTCTACCGCAAGCTCGCGCTCTACCTGGGAATGACCATTCCAGTGCTGCTGGCCGTGATGGCCTTCGCGCACCTGATCCTGTCGCGACTCCAGCACTTCGTCACGGCCCCAATTGTTGCGCTGTCGAAAGCTAGCGAACAGGTGTCGAGGCTGGGCGATTATTCGGTCCGGGTAGAGGTGCCGGCGTCGGCCGATGTCGGCACCCTGGCGCTGGCGTTTAACAATATGCTCGACCGGATCGAGAAGCGCGAACGCGAACTGGAAACCGAAATCGCCGAGCGCCGACGCGTCGAAGCCAGGCTCGACCGGCTGGCGCACTTCGATCCTGTCACGCTCCTGCACAATCGCCATTACTTCAATGACCGGCTGGAAGCGGCCGTGCTCCGTTCGCGGCAAACGAACCAGCGTGCAGTACTGATGTTCATCGACCTCGACAATTTCAAGACGGTCAACGACACCCTGGGCCATGTTATCGGGGACGAACTCCTGCGCCTGGTCGCGCGGCAGCTGTCCGCCGAACTGCGCCAGGACGATGTGATCGCCCGCATAGGCGGCGATGAGTTCGCGATCCTGCTCGAAAATGTCCATGATCCCGCGACGGCGCCAGCAGTGGCCGCAAGGTGCCTGGCCACGCTGGGCAAACCGATGCTCGTCCACGGCCATGACATTCGCATCGGCGCGAGCATTGGCATTAGCAGCTGTCCGAATGATGCGCAGGATATGCATACCATGCTGAAATATGCTGATACAGCGATGTACTACGCGAAAAACAACGGCAAGAACGCATATCGCTTATTTACGCCAGACATGCAAGACAATGCCCAGAAGCGCTTTACTCTTGATAATAACCTACGCCGCGCGCTCGAACGCAACGAATTCCTGCTGCATTACCAGCCTCAGGTCGACCTGCACAGCGGCGCCATCATCGGTGCGGAAGCGCTGGTCCGCTGGTGCCACCCGGAACTTGGACTGGTCAGTCCCGCTGACTTCATTCCCCTGGCGGAAGAAAGCGGCCTCATCGTCCCGATCGGCGCATGGGTCATTCGCCAGGCATGTCACGAGCTCAAACAGTGGCATGACGCCGGCCATCGGGTACGCATGTCCATCAATCTGTCGGGCCGGCAGCTCAAGGAGCCGGGAATGGTAGCCTCGATCCTGGCGACCCTGGACGACACCGGCATCGACGCGCATGCGATCGTGCTGGAGCTTACCGAAAGCATGCTGATGGATGCCTCGCCAGCCGTCGTCGAACGCCTGCATCTGCTCAAGCGCGCCGGCATCGAACTGGCACTCGATGATTTCGGCACAGGCTACTCATCGATGAGCTACTTGAAAACGCTCCCGATCGGCAGCCTGAAAATCGACCAAACCTTCGTGCGCGACCTGCCCGATGACGCCGAGGATGCCGCAATCACCAAAGCCATCATCGCCATGGCCAGGAGCCTGCGGATGAATGTGGTCGCCGAGGGCATCGAAACCGAAGAGCAAAGCCAATTTTTGCGTGAAAACGGCTGTGACAAGGCACAGGGTTACTTGTACAGTCGGCCGGTCCCAGCAACGCAAATGCGACAGATGCTCGACGAGGCGCGCTCGGCCAGCGCCGTGTGACAGGCAAGGCCGGCGCCGGGCTTTTACCGTTTTTGAATTTTTGCTGGGTCGCAGGCCACAGACGCTCCATGCCTGTGCTCACCCCGAGCTCATCATCAAGAAAGGCCGTTTTATCGCTTGCGGCCAACCGATAACGGATCGCGCCCATGCGGTGGTCGCTGCACTGCGTAGACGGCATCCCCAGGCGGCCCACGTCTGCTGGGCGCTGCGGGCGGGCGGCGCAGCCGGGCGCCCGATGCTGGACGTGCTGCGCCACCCGGACCTGGAAGGCATCCTGGTCACTGTTGTGCGCTACCTTGGCGGCATCAAGCTCGGCGCCGGCGGCCTGGTGCGGGCCTATATGGACAGCGTGGCCGGGGCCCTGCTGACAGCGGAAAAAGTCGCTATCGTGCGTCATGCACAGCTGCCTGCACGGCGCCGTATGCGCAGGAAGGCATGATCCGGCGCGGGCTCGCCGCCTTTGGCGCCGTCACAACGAGGTGACGCCGGCGCGTGAGCAGCTGGGTCCCGAACGTATGGATGTGGGCACGCGAGCTGCGCGACGCGCATGGCCAGCGCGGCGGCCCGAGGTCGCGATGCAAGGGGGCGCGGCAACCAACGCTCAAAAACGATATCGACCTTCGAGATCACAACTTGGCATGGCGTGACACTGTCCCAATGGAATGGCAAGGGCGACAAGGCTGTCGGGAATTCTCGCGTTCTGAATTCGCCACCGTCACCTGAATAATCGAAGGGGTCAGTATGGCTGGGCCGATCACAAATTCATAGGTGGTGCGGCTGGCCGCTTACTTTCTCTTTCCATCGCGTACTCAGCATTCCGCACATTGGCCTTCACTACGTCCGCCATGTCCAGTGACAAGGTCACACACAGTTGCTGAGTTATTTACTATTTGCCGGGGTGGGTAATAAATTTAAAAAAGGTAGGTAGGTTTTCTGGACAGCGCTCGCACCCGCTGTTGTTGGCTGAGATGCCCGGCGCTCGGCATCCACTGAATCATTCCAGAAAACTTGTTTCATAAATAGCGATGATCGGCAAGTTTTGGAACGTTTTTCATTTGCAGTTATTCTTGGCTCGCAAGGATGGAATGCAAGTCGGCCCCATCAAATGCAGGTTCACTTGCAGCTAATACTGGTTTGAAGGGACGTCAGTTGCAGTTAATCCAGGTTGAAATCGCGTCAAACGCAGGTCGGCGTGTTTTCAAATGCAAGTCGCTACAACTAACGTGTCCGCGCCTACAATCACCTGCTCGGCGAAAGCCCGATGACGGTGTTTGCCAGCGTCGCGCTGGCCGCTACGCTGGCTCCCCGGTTTCCCGCCTGCCTGCATGAAGCGCCGATGCTGCTGCCCGGCGAGGATTTCGCGATCCGCCACCGCCTGCTGCAGTGGCTGGAACAGCACGCCGTGCACCCGCGCGTGGTGGGCGAGTTCGACGACAGCGCGGTGATGAAAGCCTTCGGCCAGTCCGGTGCCGGCGTTTTTTTCGCGCCAACGGCCATCGCCGCGCAAGTGACCGACCAGTACGGTGTCGTTGCGCTCGGCCGGATCGACGTGGTGGTGGAACAGGTGTACGCGATCACGACCGAGCGGCGCCTGAGCCATCCTGCGACCCTGGCGATCAGCACCAACGCGCGCACGACCTTGTTCGCGTAAGAAGCAGGCGTCCGGGGCGCTCCTTGCGGTTGGGCCGGATTGCTGTCAGCATGCATGCTTGACAACATCGGCGCCCATGCATGGATACCCAGCTCTGGCTGATCTGCTTCCTCACCTTCGTCATCCACCTGATCGGCACCCTGGCCTATTCGGTGCGCATCGCCGGCGTGCGCACGCGCCGCATCGCGGTGTCGTTCGCCCTGTTCAGCATCCTGGTGCTGGTCTCGCGCACCTCGAATTCCTTCCTCGGCCCCTTCCTCGCCAAGCGCGTCGAATCGAACCTGGCCGGCACGATGATGACGAATTTGCTGTCCGACTTCCGCTGGCTGTTGATCTCAGCCTCGCTGGCGACGATCGCCGGCGCCCTCCTGATCCCGACCTTCCAGCGCGTGTTCTGCCGCGCCGTCGAACACTTCCAGGTGCACCGCTCGGTGCCGAAGCTGATCCTGCACGGCTTCTTCAAGGGAGGCCTGTCGTACGTGAAGGATTCGGCCACGCTGTCCGTCAGCGCGAATGTCAGCAACCTGCGCGGCAAAGGCGGCGTCTCGCTCTCGATCACCCTGCTCAACGTCGGCGCGGTGGCACTGTGGACGGTGGGCGTGTTCGCCGCCCTGTATGCGGGCGCACTCGATCCAGGCGTGCGCGTGACGTCCTCGACGCTGTCCTCGATCATCAACGGCGGCGCGACCATCATGATGGCGGTCTTCATCGATCCGCACATGTCGGGCATGACGGACGACGTGGTCGAGGGGCGCGTCAGCGAAGGACAATTCCGCCACGCCATCGTCTGGCTGGTCGGCAGCCGTCTGGCCGGTACCTTGCTGGCGCAGGCGCTGCTGGTGCCGTCGGCCATGCTGATCGTGTTCGTGGCGCGGGCGGTGTGATTGAAAAGTTGATCTCAGGAAAGCCTAGCACTACAATATTCATTTCCAGGCATTCAGGAATCGGATCGTGCGCACTCAAACACCGCCCCGCTACATGGGGAAAATCACTTCCTGGAAGGACGAGCAAGGATTCGGATTTATTTCGCCGAATGGCGCCGGACCGGCCGTGTTCGTTCACATAACATCGTTTTCCAGCCGCGGTGCCCGTCCTGTCGACGACACGCTCGTCACCTACCTGCTCACCACCAACGAAAAAGGCCAGCCACGCGCCGAGCAGGTCGCTTTCTTCCGCGATCGCGCCGCACGGCCGGATGCCACGCCGACCGCCGCGCGTGCACTCGTCGTCGCAACCGCCTTCCTTGTACTGATCGCGCTGTTGGTATTGACCGGCAAACTGCCGCGTCTCGTTTTCGCTCTCTACCTGGGCATGAGCATGCTGGCATTTATCGCTTACGCCGTCGACAAATCCGCAGCCAGGAACAACCGGTGGCGTACCAAGGAAAGTACGCTGCACATGCTCGGGCTCTTCGGCGGCTGGCCGGGCGCGCTCGTGGCCCGGCATTTACTGCGCCACAAATCAAAGAAGGAAGCGTTTCGCGTGACCTTGTGGGCCACTGTCATTCTTAATTGCGGCGCACTGGCCTGGTTCCTGACGCCCTGGGGAACCGCAATCCTGCTGACCCGGTAAAATTCCCGCACGACTTCAGTGGGAGAACGACATGCAAGGCTACAAAAACCTGAGCGGCGCTTCCGGCGTGCAGGCCTACGAGATCGGCGACCAGTCGATCACGGTGCGCTTCAACAGCGGCGAACGCTATCTCTACACCGACGGCAGCGCCGGCGCCGACAACATCGCCGAGATGCAGCGGCTGGCGACGCTCGGCAGCGGCTTGTCGACGTTTATCAGCCAGGTGGTCAAGGAGCGGTACGAGCGCAAGCTGGATTAAGATGCCCTTCCGTTCAACGACAAGACTTTCCCCATGACCACCCCTTCCCTGCCCGAGCGCCCCTTCTCCGCCTTCCTGTTCGACATGGACGGCACCATCCTCACCTCGATCAAGGCCGCCGAACGCGTCTGGGGCAACTGGGCCGAGGGGCATGGACTCGACGTGGCCGCCTTCCTGCCAACCATCCACGGCAAACGCACCGAAGAGACGGTTCGCGGCTTGAATTTGCCCGCGATCGATCCGGTGACGGAGGCGGCGCGCATTACGGCGGCCGAGATCGAGGACGTTGTCGGGGTCGAGGCGATTGCCGGCGTGGCGGCGTTTTTGGCCTCGCTCCCAAGCGAGCGCTGGGCGATCGTGACCTCGGCGCCAAGGGCGCTGGCGCTGGCGCGGATTGCGGCGGCGGGCTTGCCGCTGCCGGAGGTGCTGGTGGCGGCGGAGGATGTGGAGCGCGGCAAGCCGGCGCCGGATCCGTTTTTGCTGGGGGCGCGCAGGCTGGGGTTTGCGCCGGAAGAATGCCTGGTGTTCGAGGATACCCTGGCCGGCTTGCAGTCGGCGGCGGCGGCGAAAATGGCGAGTGTGGTGGTGACGGTGACGCATGGGCATCCGCTGGAGACGGATGTAGTTGGGGTGCTGGATTATGCGCAGTTGCGGGTGGTGCGGACAGCGGAGGGCTTGTTGCGGGTGACGCGTTCCGCGCACGCTTGATCGACTTGCCTACGCCGTACCGGGTGGACTCGGGAGTCCACCCTGCGAGCGTGTGAAAAAATCGCCATGGCTGCGTTGCATTCGTCTCGCCGTCTTAGCGTACTGTCTTCGCCGATGCGCCTTGCCCTGACGATTCTTTCACACGCTCTACGTGTATCGTCAGCCCGCGGACGGCGCGTTACGAACGGTGGGCTCGAGAGCCCACCGTGCATTATTGTCACTCGTGGCGGTACACCCGCGGCGTGAGCGTGTGCTCTTCGGTCGGCGGCTGTGGTGCGACCGTCGCGGCAGCGTCGCGCTTCGGGTACGGGGTGCCGTCTTTGTGGGTGTAGCTGTCGGCGCTGCCGTCGTACACCAGGTCGATGTCCGGATAGGTGGCGCGGTCCTCGGGGATGCGGGGGCCGACGGCGACGAACAGGGCGTTGCCCCAGCTGCGGTTGACGAGGTGGTGGCCGTTCGGGCGGGCGGCGGGAAAGGCGGCGCAATCGCCCGCGCGCATCAGGGTTTCGCCTTCCTCGGTGACGAGGGTCAGTTCGCCGGAAATGACCATGACGAACTCGTCTTCATGGGTGTGCCAGTGGCGCTGCGAGGAGGCGGCGCCGGGTTTGAGTTCGACCAGGTTGACGCCGAACTGGGACAGGCCGCCGGCCTCGCCCAGCGCTTGCCGGCTGCGCCCGTTCACAAGTTCGGCAAAGGGATCCGGGTAACCGGTTCCGGTCAGTACGGGGATACTGCTCAGGTCTAGCCTCGACATACTTGTTCCTTCCAAATGGGGGAGCTGCAAAGGCCGGCTCCCCCTTGCCAGAGGAAACTCAGCTCACGCGTTTCTGTACCAGTGTCAGGATATCGTAACTTGCCACCAGTTCGTCGTTCTGGTTCGTCACCTGCACATCCCACGCGACCACGCCCTGCCCCACACCTTTCTCATCGGTACGGTTGCGATCGACCTTGCGCTTGCAGGTCAGGCGCGCGCGGATCGTGTCGCCGATCGCCACCGGCGTAATGAAGCGCAGGTTGTCCAGCCCGTAATTGGCCAGCACTGGCCCTGGCGCTGGCGACACAAACAATCCAGCCGCTGCGGACAGCACAAAGTATCCGTGCGCGATGCGTTTGCCAAACTGCGAATCCTTGGCCGCGATCTCGTCGAAGTGCATGTAGAAGAAGTCGCCCGAGATCCCGCCGAAGGCGACGATGTCGGCTTCGCTCACCGTGCGCCGATGCGTCAGCAGCGAATCGCCGACCGCGAGCTCCTCGAAGTGCTTGCGAAACGGATGCAGCGCGCCCTCGTTCAGCGCCGCGCCGCGGACGTACTCGCCGGTCACCGCCATCAGCATGGTCGGCGAGCCTTGCACCGCGGTGCGCTGCAGGTAGTGCTTGACGGCACGGATGCCG
>JANNNC010000014.1:0-10779 GCA_031398335.1 Massilia sp. | reverse complement strand
CAATGGGATGGACGCCCCCACCCGTAACGGCATCAGATGTGCCAAAGTGGAAGTGTCACCAATCTACTTGAAACGAGGGAGGCGTCTACCATGAAGATTACGACAATCGGCATTGATCTGGCAAAGAACGTGTTTCAGGTTCATGGGGTTGATGCACACGGCAAGGCGATACTCAAAAAGCAAATTAAACGCGAAGAGATGGCCGTCTTTTTTGCTAATCTTCCATCGTGCCTTATCGGCATGGAAGCATGCGGCGGCGCTCATTACTGGGCGCGTAAGCTGCAGAGCCAAGGCCACACTGTCAAGCTCATGGCCCCGCAGTTTGTTAAACCATACGTCAAGACCAACAAGCATGACGCGGCTGATGCCGAAGCTATTTGCGAAGCGGTAACCCGTCCGACGATGCGCTTTGTCCCGGTCAAGCATATCGAACAGCAGTCGGTCCTGGCGTTGCACCGAGCTCGACAGGGAATGGTCAGAGCCCGCACTGCACAAGCGAACCAGATCCGCGGCCTACTAGCCGAATTTGGACTAGTCATCCCGCAAGGCATAACGCATCTATATCAACGTGTACCACTGCTGCTAGAGCAGGCGAAAGAAGAGCTACCTGGCCTGTTCCGTCAACTGGTGCAGCGGCTCCTGGAGCACCTGAAAATACTCGACCGGCAAGTCGATGAGATGGAGCTTCAGATTCAGATGTGGCACCGTTCAAATCCGTTGTCGCGCAAGCTGGAAAAGATTCCGGGCATTGGACCGCTTACAGCAAGTGCGATGGTTGCATCGGTAGGCGACGCCAAGAGCTTTGACAACGGGCGGCAGCTCGCAGCGTGGCTTGGACTGGTACCCAAACAGCATTCCAGCGGAGGCAGGCCAACATTGCTGGGGATGAGCAAGCGAGGAGATTGCTACCTTCGCACGTTGCTAATTCACGGGGCTAGAGCGGTGATTTATGCGCTCAAGCGCAAGCCACCAACTACAGGATGGCTTACCAACTTACTGGCACGACGCGACAAGAATATTGTCGCTGTCGCTTTGGCGAACAAAAATGCACGAATCATCTGGGCGCTTCTGGCTCAGGATCGAGAATTCCGATCTGATTACGCAACACCGTAATCAGATCGGTGAGCGACGACGAAATAAAGAGGCCGTAGGAAGATCAAACCACCGATTGCTCAGGCAAACACGAAGTGATGGCAAGGCAGGTAAGACCGTAGTCGGCAAAGCCCGTTTGGGTCGGAGCATGAAAAATGCGCGCTTTCGATTGGGGCGCCGACTAGCAAATCCCATCAGGGACCGTAGCAGTTACTGCTGCACCAAAGTCCGGATGTACGGGTGCAATCTTTACCTTCTGCTGATCATGGAACGAATGCTTGGCAAACCGGGGGCGTCCATGTACGACCCATACCCACCCGGTTGCATCGCGAAGACCATACAGACGTTCCCAGTCTGCAGCGCGACCGGTGAAGTGCTTGATCTTGCAGGTCCGGGCGATGGCAGCAACGCAATGCGCTGTAATTGAGGCAGTCCGGATGCTGCAATCACTGTCCTCCTTATGCGCTCGAACGAGGTCCGCTCCTGGCCGATGCCTACCGCCCCAGACGTCTGCACACAGCCATACCGCGTGGTATCGCGAGGATTTGCAAGGCAGCAGGACGTTTTTTTGCAGGCCGAGAGCACCGCCACGAATACATCAGTGCTTCCTCAAGGGCTGCTCGGCAGCCGCCGCAAGGGATGCTTCCTGCTGCGGCGCCAGGAACCGGGTCGACGGCCGGCCATCGGCGTTGTGCTGGATGATGCGCACTGGCCGTCCTTGCGCATCGAGCCACACCTGGCCGATGCCGGCACTGTTCCAGACGCGCTCGCCATGCTGGCGCCGGTCGGGCAGGCGCGGCGTGAGGGCGAGATCGCGGCGCTGGGTGAACCAGTTCAGCGGCGAGCGCGGAGAATACAGCCAGCGGTTGAGGCGATCGAGCCAGTCGAGCAGGCGGCGCGGGAATTCGTTCTTGATGCCACTGCTGGTGATCTGCCAGATATGCGGCGTGCGGTCCGAGTCGCGCACCTCGACATCGTAGGCGAAAGAATAGTGCACATCGCCTGACAGGACCACGTAATTGCCCGGGGTGCGCGAATGGCGGAAGATATTGAGCATGCTGCTGGCCGCGCCGCGATGCGCCATCCAGTTCTCGGCGTCGACCGTCAAGGCCAGGCCGGCGAAGGTGGCGATCCTTTGCACCACCTCGATCAGCTTGACCCCGAACATGGGCGCCGGCGAGACGATGACGGCGGCCGTTTCGTCCAGCAGCTCGTGCTGCAGCTCGGTCAGCGATTCCCAATCCATCAGGCCCGAGGGATGGCCGGGCCGGCGCCGGTTGCGCCAGCGCCGGGTGCGGGTATCGAGCACGATGATCGTGGGCTTGGTCCGTACAACGAAATCCCACTGGCGGAAAGACAGCAGGCGCTTGATCAGCGCGTCCTGCAACGGCGCATCCAGCCGATTATCGGCAGCGGCCGTGGCGGCCAGCAGCGCCATATCGTCCAGCGCCGTCTTGAACACATCGGGGCGGTTGCCCCAGCCCTGGCACAGCATGTAGGCGATCAGCGCATTGCCCACGATGCGGCGCGAGAATGGGTGCTCGTAGACGGTGGCCTCCCACTTGGCCGACAGGTTCCAGTCGTCGGTGATGTCATGGTCGTCGAAGATCATCAGGGTCTGCACGTGCGCCAGCAGCCGTGCGGCCTGCGGCAGGTCGCCGCAAAAGCCCGCCAGCGCCTTCGACTCGCGCCGCCAGCGCTCTGCATGTCTCGGCTCCAGTACGGGCGCTGGCGCATCCGCCACCAGCTGCCATGGCACGGGCGACCAGACCAGCAGGTACATGGCCATCACTTCGGCCAGGGTGACCAGGTGGTTGTGCGCATTGGCCGTGGTGAAGATCGGCTTTTCGCTGCCGCCGAAAAAGCGGTCGCGCAGCGCATCGTTGGACTTGAACGCAGGCAGCAGCTCCACGCGCCGGTAGTAACTGGCCGGATGGCCGTACAGCGCCTCGCTGTCGGCGACCACCGCGCCATCCAGGCATTCGCCATACAGGCCCAGGCGCCGGATCAGCGCGTGGATCGCCGCCAGCATCGGGCCTGCCACATCGTCGGCATACACCTGGTCACCGCACAGCATGAGCATCGCGGGCCGCTCGTCGGCCCGTTCGACGTGAGCGGCCAACAATGCGTCGGCGCGCGCCAGGCCGTCACGCGCCGGATGATGCGGCTTGCGGCACGAGCCAAACAGGATATTGTCGCTGCGGCTGCGCAGCACCATGTTCGGCCGCGTCGCCCCCAGATGCAGCAGGTGCGGCGCCCAGTGCGCGATGCCGGCCTCATTGCCATCGCCCTGCGTGACGAGCAGGTCGTACTCGATGATCGTGTCTTGCGGCAGCGGTTCCAGCAGCGCGACATCGATCAGGTGCACGCAGGCGTGGCGGCCGACGCGCATCACACGACAGCGGCCCGCGTCCAGGAGCAAGCGCCGGGGTACGCCTGCCTTGGGCGCCAACACCAGGGTCAGGTCGAGCGGCGCGCTGCCGACCAGCCATAGCACCAGGCGGCCCGGCTCGAGGCGGCGCAGGATAGGACCGGCAAGCACGGGCGGCAGGCCCTCGGGGGCAGGAGGCTGGATCAATCGGGTGCGCTATGCTGGTTTAATGAACAAACCAGTGTAGCAGACCCGCCGGACGGCTTGAGCACGCAGTGAGGGAGCGCGAACGATGCGTATGCGGGCGACGAAAACGTATGGCATCCATCGGTTGGTTGTCGGAGTTTGCGAGGCATTGCAATCTTGATGTAGATTGCTCGAACACCGTGTTGAACAGCTTCTTGAGAGCACACCGCCGCGCAGCCCGTCATCAGCAGTTCAATCTGCTGGGCTAACGCCGGGATGGGTATGCTGTTCCTGCCGATCCAATCGCAACAACACGGCCGCCATCATCCTGGCAATGTCCTTCCTGACCACGTTTGTTCCCACTATCCCTGGCACATCGAACTTCGGTACGATGGTCGCGTTGTACACCACCCTGGTGCCGGCGGCATCAGCCGATGGACTCAGCACCCAGCTGGCGCGGTAGACTTTCATGTCGCCGTCGATCAGGCTGATGTCGATTCGATCCGGCGGCCTTTCCTGCACCTGCACCACCAGGCGGATAGCCTGGCTGAAAAACAGGAAGCGGGCGGTGCCCAGTTGTTCGACGATGACCCTGTCGCCATTGCGGGACACCACGCGCGTGCTTTTCAGGTTTGGCAGGTAATCGGCCAAATGGTTGTAATCGGTGAGAATACGCCAGACAACGGCCGGCGTGGCCGCCACCGTGCCGCTCGATGTGATCTGGTAGGCCTGGTTTCCTTCGGCGCCATCGACGCGCTCCACGCTCAGTTCGAAGCTGGGCGCGACAGGCTGCGCTGCCGCCGCAGCGGAGCCCCAGGCGGACAAGGCGGACCCGAGCAACAGCATGTTTGAGATGCGATGTAGCATCCGCCGAGCTTAACATGCGGTTCGGATTGCGTCACAAGATCGCAACGCACTTTCATCAGCCGTTGGCCGTAGCGGCTTGGCAGGTGCAGCTCCGCCGACCCTATGGGCCGGCGGATGGCCTCCAGCGCCGCGCGACGATGTGGTAGCGCACCTCCAGCTCGTCCTGGACCGATAGCAGTCCGCCCCCTACCGAAAACGGCGTGATGCGGAAATCCGTCTGTTTCAGGCGCGCCGTTCCACTCGCAATGACCTGTGCCGCGTCGACCTGGACCGTGGCCGGCAGCGCCAGCGACCGCGTGGCGCCATGCAGCGTGACGGCGACGCGCAGCCGGCCGTCGGCCTGCTGCTGCGCATGCAGCGTTACAACAGGATAGCGCTGCGCATCGAGCACCGGACCGAGCATGTTCGTGCGGGTGCCCTCGACGGCTTGCGGCGACGGTTGTTTGTCGATGCCCGCGTCGCGCAGCAGTTGCGGCTCGTCGACGGTCATCTGGTCGAGACGGAAAGAAACGTCGGCGCTGCCCGCGCCAGGGGCGACATAGCCCGCCAGCGTGCGGCTGGCCACCACGTGGTCGTGCCCGAGCCGCGCCATCAGGCCCGCGCGGCGTACCGTGACGGCCACGATCGAGGCACCCGGATCGACTGCGTAGACAGCGACACCGGAAGCCGCCCGAGCGCGATACGCGCCTGGATCGGCGCCTGGGCCCGGCACTGACGGCGCCAGCTGCTGCCCGCAGGCGGCCAGCAGCAACAGCACCGGGAGGAGGCGCATCATCGGGACTGGCCCGGACGGCTTTGGCCGGGCCATGAAGCTTACTGGCGCAGCGCCGAAGCGGCGCGCGCCAGTTCGGTGATGCGGGCCCAGTCGCCGGCCATGATCGCATCCTTCGGCGTGAGCCAGGAGCCGCCGACGCAGGCCACGTTTTTACACGCCAGGAAAGCGGGGGCGGTATCGATCGAGATGCCGCCGGTCGGGCAGAAGGTCACGTCCGGCAGCGGGCCGGCGATCGCATTGAGCATGCCGACGCCGCCCGCCGGCACCGCCGGGAACAGCTTCAATTGCCTGAATCCCGCTTCGCGCGCGGCCATCACTTCGGAGGGCGTCATCACGCCCGGCAGCAGCGGCAAGCCGCTCTTTTTCGCCGCCTCGATCAGGGCGTTGGTCAGGCCCGGCGAAACGCCGAACACGGCGCCGGCGTCGCGCGCGGCGGCGAATTCATCGCCCTGGGTCAGGGTGCCGACGCCGACGATGGCGCCTTCTACCTGGGCCATGTCGCGGATCGCCTGCAGGCCGTGCGCGGTGCGCAGGGTGACCTCGAGCACGCGGATGCCGCCGGCAACCAGGGCTTTCGCGAGCGGCACGGCGTGGGCTGGATCGTCGATGGCGATTACGGGAATTACGCTCGCCGAGCGCATGATGTCAAGTACGGTCATGGTCGTAGTCATGGTTATTTCGGGGTCCTGAACAGGAAGTCTTCGTCGGAGCCGGGCATGATTTCGCCGCTGTCGGCGCCTTCATGCAACGGCACGGTGGTGTGCTTCGGCGACGGCAGCGGGAACGTCGCCGCGCCCTCTTCCGCCGCACTGCTGGAATTGCGGAACATGGCGAACAGCTCGCGGCCCATGCCGATGTGGGACGACGAGATGTCGGCCGTGACCTGCTTGCGCTCGGCCCAGACCTCGGCCGGCACCAGCGCCTCGAGGGTACCGGTGGCGGCGCAGACACGGATGATGTCGCCGTCGCGCACGCGGCCCAGCGGGCCGCCGGCCAGGATTTCCGGCGACACGTGGATCGCCGCCGGCACCTTGCCCGACGCGCCCGACATGCGACCGTCCGTCACCATCGCCACGCGGAAGCCCGCATCCTGCAGGTTCGACAGCGAAGGAGTCAATGCATGCAGCTCCGGCATGCCGTTGGCGCGCGGGCCCTGGAAGCGGATCACGGCCACGAAGTCGCGGTTCAGGTGACCCGCCTTGTACGCGTGCATGAAGTCTTCCTGCGAATTGAAGGTCAGTGCAGGCGCTTCGACAGTCTGGTGTTCGATCTTGACGGCCGAGACCTTCATCACGGCGCGGCCGAGATTACCCTTGACCAGCACCATGCCGCCATTGCTGCTGAACGGGTTCGACGCCGGGCGCAGTACCGATTCGTCGCCGCTCTGCGCAGGCACGTCCTTGAAGACCGCCTTGCCGTCCTCGCCCAGGAACGCTTCCTTGCAGTGCTTGCGCAGGCCGTGGCCGAGGATGGTGTTGACGTCATCATGGGCCAGGCCGGCGTCGAGCAGTTCGCGGATCACGAAGCCCGGGCCGCCGGCGGCCTGGAAGTGGTTGATGTCGGCGTCGCCGTTCGGGTAGATACGGGTCAGCATCGGCACGACTTTCGACAGCGCGTCGAAATCGTTCCAGTCGACCACGATACCGGCCGCGCGCGCGATCGCCACCAGGTGCAGCGTGTGGTTGGTCGAGCCGCCGGTCGCATGCAGCGCGACGATGGCGTTGACGATGCTTTTCTCGTCGACGATGTGCCCGGCAGGCATGTAGTTACCACCCTGCTGGGAGATCGCCACGGCCTGGTGCGAGGACGCGCGCGTGAGCGCATCGCGCAGCGGCGTGCCCGGCGTGATGAAGGCGGCGCCCGGCAGGTGCAGGCCCATCATCTCCATCAGCATCTGGTTGCTGTTGGCGGTGCCGTAGAAAGTGCAGGTGCCGGCGCCGTGGTAGGACGCCGATTCGCATTCGAGCAGTTCTTCGCGTGTGGCCTTGCCTTGCGCGTAGAGCTGGCGCACGCGCGCCTTCTCTTTGTTCGACAGGCCGGACGTCATCGGGCCGCCCGGTACGAACACGGCCGGAATGTGGCCGAAGTGCAGCGCGCCAATGAGCAGGCCCGGCACGATCTTGTCGCAAATGCCCAGATAGAGGGCGGCGTCGAACATGTTGTGCGACAGCGCGACGGCGGTCGACATGGCGATGGTGTCGCGCGAGAACAGGGACAGTTCCATGCCCGGCTGGCCTTGCGTGACGCCGTCGCACATGGCCGGCACGCCGCCCGCGAACTGGGCCACGGCGCCGATGTCGCGCACGGCATCCTTGATCAGGGCCGGGAAATATTCGAACGGCTGGTGCGCCGACAGCATGTCGTTGTAGGACGAAACGATCGCCACCGATGGCTTCTTCGTCTCGCGCAGTTTCAGCTTGTCGTTGGCGGGAAAGGCGGCGAAACCGTGGGCCAGGTTGGTGCACGACAGCGCGCCGCGCTGCACGCCCTGGATGCGCGCCGCCTCGAGGTGCGCGAGGTAGGCCGCGCGCGAGGCGCGGCTGCGCTCGATGATCCGGTTCGTTACCTGTTCAACTACGGGGTGCAGCGCCATAATCGTTCCTTCGAAATTGTTTTCTGAAATTTTACTACAAAATGGGGATAGGGGATTGGCGAGCTCATGATTCGCGATGGCAGAACCGTTGTACCGCGTGGAGTCAGGATTCCACCCTGCGCATATTTAATGGCGAGCCTGGTCACAATTATTCGATCAGCAAAGAACCCTAGGGTGGACTCCTGAGTCCACGCGCTCGAACCGTTGATCGAACGATACCTATGCGCCCGCCATCAAGCCGCGCGCAGAACAGCCACGTAGTGAATTTACGCGCCATTCCTGTATGATTCGATCACCTGTTCAAAACAACACTGCGCACGCCTTATTTCATTCTTTATGACCACGTCCCTCACCAGCACAACCGCCTTCCAGGCCCTCGAAACCCACGCCTTCGAGGCCCAAGACTGGGAGATGCGGCACCTGTTCGCGGCCGACCCGACGCGCTTCGGGCGCATGTCGATCGAGGCCGCCGGCCTGTTCCTAGACTATTCAAAAAACCGCCTAGACGGGCGCACGCTTGAACTGCTGGCCAGCCTGGCCCGCGAGCGCGGCGTGGAAGCCCGTCGCGACGCCATGTTTCTAGGCGAGAAGATCAACAACACCGAAAACCGCGCCGTCCTGCACACCGCCCTGCGCGCCCCGCGCGATGCGGCCCTCGTCGTCGACGGCCAGGACGTGCCTGCCGACGTGCACGCCGTGCTGGCGCGCGTAAAAACCTTCACCGACGCCGTGCGCAGCGGCGACTGGCGCGGCCACACGGGTAAACCGATCAGCACCATCGTCAACATCGGCATCGGCGGTTCCGACCTGGGCCCGAAGATGGTCTGCCTGGCGCTGCGCCCGTACAGCCACCCGGGCCTGGCCCTGCATTTCGTCTCGAACGTCGACGGCCACGACATGGACGCCGTACTCGAGAAGGTGGACCCGGAGACCACGCTCTTCATCATCGCCTCGAAAACGTTTACGACGGCCGAGACCATGATGAACGCGCAGACCGCGCGCCGCTGGTTCCTGGCCCAGGCGTCGGAAGCGGCGCTGGCCAAGCACTTCGTCGCAGTGTCGACCAACGTCGAGGCGATCAAGACCTTCGGCATCGACCCGGTGAACATGTTCCCGTTCTGGGACTGGGTCGGCGGGCGTTATTCGGTCTGGTCGGCGATCGGCCTGCCAGTCGCACTGGCGGTCGGCTTCGGCTACTTCTCCGACTTCCTGGCCGGCGCGCACGCCATGGACCAGCACTTCCGCAGCGCGCCCGTGGAAGAGAACATGCCGATGCTGCTGGCCCTGGTGGGTTTCTGGAACCGCCAGTTCCTCGGCTGCACCTCGGTCTCGATCGCGCCCTACCACCAGGACCTGAACCGCTTCCCGGCCTACCTGCAGCAGCTCGACATGGAGAGCAACGGCAAGCGCGTCACGCGCGACGGCGAGCCTGTGGACACCCCGACCTGCCCCGCCATCTGGGGCGAGCCGGGCACCAACGGCCAGCACGCCTACTTCCAGCTGCTGCACCAGGGCAGCGACGTGACGCCGATCGACTTCATCGCCGCCCTGCGTCCGGCGCATGAGCTGCACAACCACCATACGGCCCTGCTGGCGAACTGCTTCGCCCAGTCGGAAGCCTTCATGAAGGGCAAGACGATCGACGAAGTGCGCGCCGACCTGCAGCAGCAAGGCCTTGCGCTGGCCGAGATCGAACGCCTGGCGCCACATAAAACCTTCCCGGGCAACCGCCCGAGCAACACGATCCTGATGGAATACCTGACCCCAAGCACCCTGGGCGCGCTGATCGCGCTCTACGAGCACAAGACTTTTGTGCAGGGCGTGCTGTGGGACCTGAACAGCTTCGACCAGTGGGGCGTCGAGCTGGGCAAGGTCCTGGCCAAGAAGATCGAGGCCGAGCTGGCCGGCGAACCGCAGCCGGCGCAGCACGACAGTTCCACCAACGGCCTGATCACGCGTGCGAAGGCCGCCGTCTGATGCATAAGCGCGATGACCCGACCATGAAGACTGTGAAGATCGACGTCCTCCACGACGAAGCGATGCAAGTGGGCGAGTGCCCGCTCTGGCATGACGTGGAATCGGCCCTGTACTGGGTCGACATCAATGGCTTGACCGTGAACCGCGTGCACCCGGCCAGTGGCAAGTTCTCGAGCTGGAAGATGGGGTCGGAGCCGTCGGCGCTGGCCGCCGACGGCGACAACAACCTGGTCGTCGCCACGCGCACCGGTTTCGTGCGCCTGAACACGACCAGCGGCGCGATCACCGATATCTGCCCGGCCCCCTACGACACGGCCATCACCCGCTTCAACGACGGCCGCGTCGACCCGGCCGGCCGCTTCTGGGTCGGCACCATGTACGAGCCGCGCGACAAGCCGGCCGCCGAGATGTACGTGCTCGAGCGCGACGCGCTGCGCCTGGCCTGGTCGGGCGGCATGACCAATTCGAACGGCCTGGCCTGGACCCCGGACGGTCGCACCATGTTCCACGCCGACACCACCAGCCACCGCATCGACTGCTACGATTTCGATGCCAAAACCGGAGCGGTATCGAACGGCCGCAACCTGGTCACCTTCTCGACCGACAAGTCCTCGCCCGATTATGGCGGGCGTCCCGACGGCGCGGCGGTCGATGCCGACGGCAATTACTGGATCGCGATGTTTGAGGGCGGGCGCCTGCTGAAACTCTCGCCCACCGGCGAACTGCTGCGCGAAGTCCAGCTGCCGCTGCGCTGCCCGACCGCCGTCACCTTCGGCGGCGCCGACCTGCGCACGCTGTACGTCACCAGCGCCAGCCATGGCCGTTCGGCTGCCGAGATCGCGCAGTATCCGCTGACGGGCAAGGTGCTGTGCATGCGCCTGGATGTGGCCGGGCGGGTGCAGACCGAATACCGCCGTT
>JANNNC010000150.1:0-10478 GCA_031398335.1 Massilia sp. | reverse complement strand
GGGTGCTCGCCGGTGGTCTTCAAAGGACCGGTTGGCAGGCGAACCTGACCTTTTTCGACTGCGAAGCCTTGCTTGGTCAGCGCTTCGGCGATGTCGAAGTTGGTGACCGAACCGAACAGACGGCCATCAACGCCGGCTTTCTGGCCGATGGTGACGGTCATGCCGCTCAGCTTGTCGCCTTGCGCCTGGGCAGCCGACAGCTTTTCGCCGGCAGCTTTTTCCAGTTCGGCGCGCTTGACTTCGAACTCGGCCACAGCGGCCTGGGTAGCACGGCGTGCCATCTTTTGCGGGATCAGGAAGTTACGTGCGTAACCGTCCTTGACCTTGACGACGTCGCCCAGGTTGCCGACGTTAACAACTTTTTCCAAAAGGATAACTTGCATATTTTTCTCCAGAAGTTCTGATCTGTACGACGGGGATTAACCGTGGTGCAGGTCGGTGTACGGCAGCAGCGCGAGGTAGCGTGCGCGCTTGATCGCGGTGTCGACCTGGCGCTGGTAGTGCGCCTTGGTGCCGGTCAGACGTGCAGGCATGATCTTGCCGTTTTCCTGGACGAAGTCCTTCAGGGTGTCGACGTCTTTGTAATCGACCTGTTCCACGTTTGCAGCGGTGAAGCGGCAGAATTTCTTACGCTTGAACAGCGGGTTTTGCTGTTTGCGCTTCTCTTTAAGCTTGGCTTTGTTTTTGTCGAACTTTTTACCGAATGCCATTTGAGGCTCCTGTATCTAAAAGGTGGCCGCTAATAATTTAAGCGGCGGCACTAAAATCAATGATGTGAAACACCAGGGCTTTACTGTTGCGATTCTTCCTGGCCAAAAATCCTGTGAACTGGTGCGCGGCGCCCAACTCTGCGCTTGCGAAGCGGCCCGAAATCTCACCCGCGGCGAACGCGGAAATTTCGAACTCGACCAGCCTGTCCACCCCTGCCTCGACCTGCTGCGAACTGTGCATCAGGATTGCCGAAACGACCGGCACGCCGGCGGGGGTAAAGCGCAGTACGTCGCGTTCAGCGATGGTGGCGACGACGTGTAGCTGGTTCACTGCCCGTTCACGATTCCTGGCAAGAAAAATTTAGGCAGCAGCAGCAGCTGGAGCAGGAGCGGCGGCTTGGGCCGGGGCTTCTGCGCGGTGGCTCTTGGCTGCGTCTTCGCGCTGGACCGACTTCATCATTGGCGATGGGGTCGTTTCAGCTTTCTTCATCTTCACGGTCAGATGACGCAGCACGGCATCATTGAACTTGAATGCGGTTTCCAGCTCGACCAGGGTCTCGTTGTCGCACTCGATGTTCAGGCAGATGTAGTGTGCCTTCGGCAGCTTCTGGATCTGGTAAGCCATCTGACGACGGCCCCAGTCTTCGACGCGATGGATGTTACCGCCGCGGCTCGTCACCGTGGTCTTGTAACGCTCGATCATCGCCGGGACTTGCTCGCTTTGGTCCGGGTGGACGATAAAAACGATTTCATAATGACGCATGCAACACTCCTTGAGGACGTTTAAACAAATGCCCACCTCGGCGTCAAGACGAGTGTGGGAAGGGAAAGCCGGCAATTATAGCGCGTTTGAGGCGCAGGCGCAATGCATGGCCATCTCACCGCCGGCGTCGCCCGTCCGCGACACCTTGCTAACCGGAAATCGTTAAAAAATGTGGATTTCCCTTGCATTCCCCGAAATACTGTACAAAAATACAGTCTGAATCATCAACCATGCCAGACCCATGCTCAAGCTCACCGCAAGGCAAGAACAGATCCTGAACCTGATCAGGGAAGCGATCGACAATACCGGCTTCCCGCCGACGCGCGCCGAAATCGCCAGGGAGTTGGGCTTCAAGTCGGCCAATGCGGCCGAGGAACACCTGCAGGCGCTGGCGCGCAAAGGCGCGATCGAGATTGTTTCCGGCACATCGCGCGGCATTCGCCTGATCGGCGCTTCCCTGCCGACCCCGGTGCCGAGCATTCCGGCAGCCCTCCTGATGTCGCTGCCGCTGGTCGGCCGCGTCGCGGCGGGCTCGCCCATCCTGGCCCAGGAACACGTCGAGGCAACCTACAACGTCGACCCTGCCATGTTCGGCGCGCGTCCCGATTTCCTCCTGAAGGTCCGCGGCTGGTCGATGCGCGACGCCGGTATCATGGACGGCGACTTCCTCGCGGTCAAAAAGATCGACAGCGCCAAGAATGGCCAGATCGTCGTGGCACGCATCGGCGACGACGTCACCGTCAAGCGCTACCGCAAGACCGGCGACACCATCGAACTGCTGCCGGAAAACCCGGACTTCACGGTGATTCGCGTGGAACCGGGCGACGAGTTTGCACTCGAAGGCCTGGCGGTGGGATTGATGCGCAGCTGGCATTAAGACTGCCCCGCAGACAAAAAAGCCGCTTCGCGCGGCTTTTTTTACGGCCCTGGCTATTGTTGCGGTCTCGGCGCCGCGCCAATGGGCTTGTCAAAGTCGTACTGCTTCTCCGACGGATTGGCCTTGATGATGTCATTGTGCTGTTTGACATACGCCTCGGTGGCGCCGCGCCAGACATCGACGTCGGCCAGCACCAGCTGGGCGCCGACCTTCGCTTCCGCGGACAGGTTTTCCTGCACCGTGGCCAGGTGGACCCGGGCACGCTCGGTCTCGGCGGCGTTCATCAGCTTGACGAGGTCTGCGGGAATTTGCTTGACCAGGGGTGAGGCGGCGTTCAGGTTCTGGGCAAAACCGTTATAGCAGGCCTGCCATTTATTGATGGCATTCTGCACGCGCTCGATTTCATTGGCCTGCTTCGACACCGGCGGGATACGCGGCGCCGCGCAGGCGAACTTGCCCGATGTGAGTTCAGCGCCATCGTAGGTCGTGGTCCAGTAGGCGATGTCGGCGCGCCGCAGGCCGCGCTGCCGGATCAACTCGAGCGATGCGATCGCGACCGCATTGCCTTTCGCGGCCGCCTTGCCGAACCACTGTTGCGCTTTCGCTTCGTCGATCGCACCGGCCTCGCCATACAAATACATTTCGCCGAGATGCTGCTGGGCCTCGACATTGCCGGCAGCGGCCAGCTTCGTGTATGCGGCCAGGGCGGCGGGATAGGCCTTGTTCTTGAACAGGGCGTTCGCATCGGACAAGCCGTCCGCATGCACGGCGCTGCAGGCAAGCAGGCCGGCAATCAGGAAAAGACGCTTCATGAGGTGTGATCGGCAAAAGGAAAACCCATCATACCTTGCGCTCCGGCCCGGCTCAACCATCCTTACGCCGCTTTATGCAGCGGCGGACAGCGCGGCCCTGAAGTCTTCCAGCAAATCGTCGTTGTCCTCGATCCCCACCGAGACCCGGATCAACGATTCGGCGATGCCCATGCTGGCGCGGCGCTCGGCGCCCATCTCGAAGAAGATGGTGTGGGCCACCGGAATCACCAGCGTGCGCGTGTCGCCCAGGTTGCTGGCGGGGATGGCCAGCTGCAGGCGGTTCAGGTAGTCGAAGGGATCGATGTCCTCGCGCAGCTCGAAGCTCAGCAGCGAGCCGGCGGAGCGGAACAGCTCGCTCGTCACCCCATGCTGCGGATGCGAGGCCAGGCCCGGATAATGGACAGCGGCTACGCGCTCATCGGCCTGCAGCATCTGCGCCAGCGCCAGCGCATTGGCGCAGGTGCGCTCCATGCGCAGCGCCAGCGTTTCGGCGCCGACCGCGATATGGTGCGCCGCTTCCGGCCCCAGGGCCGCGCCGAAGTCGCGCAGGGCTTTCGCACGCAGCTGGGCCATGCCCTGGGCCGCCGCCGGCTGCTTGCGGAAATTATCCGCGATGTTGGGGAAGGCGCTCCAGTCGAACACGCCCGTATCGGTCAGCGCGCCGCCCAGCGCGATGCCGTGGCCGGCGATCGACTTGGTCAGCGAATTGACGACCAGGCCGGCGCCGACCGCTTTCGGGCGGAACAGCCAGGGCGTGGTCATCGTATTGTCGACCACGTACAGGATACCGCGCTCGCGGCACAGCTGCCCGATGCGCGCCAGGTCGGCGACCTGGGTGCGCGGATTGGCGATGGTTTCCACAAACACGAAGCGCGTGTTCTCGCGCAAGGCTGCGGCCACGTTGGCGACATCGGTGGCGTCGACGAAGTCGACATCGACGCCCTGCCCCGCCACCGTCTGCCACAGGCTGTTGGTATTCCCAAAGAGGAAGGAAGACGAAACGATGTGGTCGCCGCTTTTCAGCAGCGCCTGGAACAATGCGCCGATGGCCGCCATCCCCGTGCCGAAGCACAGGGTCGAGACGCCATCTTCCATCTTCGTGATCTTGTCTTCCAGCGCGGCCACCGTCGGATTGCCCTGGCGGCCGTAACGGAAGCCCGGTTCCTTGCCCTGGAACACGGATGCCAGCTGGCGCGCGTCGTTGTAGCCGAAGGCGACCGAGGTGTGGACCGGCTTATGCAGCGAACCCTGCTCGACCGGTTTGCGGCGGTCGTTGTGGAGGATGGTGGTCGTGAAACCGTAGTGTTTTTTTTCGCTCATGGTGCGTGGCGACTCCGTTACTCGGCGGCGACCGGGGGATTCAGGTTCAGCTGGGTCCGCACTTCGTCTTCCTGCTTCGGTTTGCCGCCGTTGTGGCGGGCCGACTCCAGCTGGTCGAGGTAGGCAGGGGTGACGTCGCCGGTCACGTAGATGCCGTCGAAGCACGAAGCCTCGAAGTTGGTCAGGGCCGGATTCACGTCCGAAATCGAACGCTTCAGGGACTCGATGTCCTGGTAGACCAGGCGGTCGGCGGTGATCTCGGCGCAGACTTCCTCGACCGTGCGGCCGTAGGCGATCAGCTCGTCGCGGGTCGGCATGTCGATGCCGTAGACGTTCGGGAACAGCACCGGCGGCGCGGCCGAAGCGAAGAACACTTTACGGGCGCCTGCTTCGCGCGCCATCTGCACGATTTCGCGGCTGGTGGTGCCGCGCACGATCGAGTCGTCGACCAGCAGCACGTTCTTGCCCTTGAATTCGGAACCGATGGCGTTCAGTTTCTGGCGTACCGATTTCTTGCGCATGCCCTGCCCCGGCATGATGAAGGTGCGGCCGATGTAGCGGTTCTTGATGAACCCTTCGCGGTATTCGATGCCCAGCTTCAGCGCCAGCTGGATTGCCGCCGGACGCGACGAATCCGGAATCGGCATGACGACGTCGATTTCCTCGACCGGGATTTCCTTGCGGATTTTGTCGGCCAGGTATTCGCCCATTTTCAGGCGCGTGGCATAGACCGAGGCGCCATCGATCACCGAATCCGGACGCGCGAGGTAGACGTATTCGAACGCGCACGGGTTCAGCGACGGGTTCTCGGCGCACTGGCGCTCATGCAGGACGGTGTTGGTGTCGATGAACACGGCCTCGCCCGGCGCGATGTCGCGCACGAAGCGGAAACCGATGCCCTCCAAAGCCACCGATTCGCTGGCGACCATGTATTCGACGCCGTTCTCGCCTTCGCTCATGCCCAGGCACAGCGGACGGATGCCGTAGGGATCGCGGAAGGCCAGCAGGCCATGGCCGGCGATCTGGGCGACGACGGCGTAGGCGCCGCGCACGCGGCGGTGCACTTCGCCGACCGCCTTGAATACGGCTTCGGCATTGAGCGAATAGCCGTCGGCCGCTTCTTGGATCTCGTGCGCCAGCACGTTCAACAGCACTTCCGAGTCGGAACCGGTATTGATGTGGCGGCGGTCGTTGTGGAACAGCGCCTCCTTCAATTCCGCCTGATTCGTCAGGTTGCCGTTGTGGGCGAGCGTGATGCCGAAGGGCGCATTCACGTAGAACGGCTGCGCTTCTTCCTCGCTCGACGAGCCGGCGGTCGGATAGCGGCAGTGGCCGATACCGGTATTGCCCTGAAGCGAACGCATGTTGCGGGTGCGGAACACGTCGCGTACCAGGCCGTTGGCCTTGTACATGGAGAACATGCTGCTGTGATTGGTTGCAATGCCCGCTGCGTCCTGGCCGCGGTGCTGCAAGAGCAGCAATGCGTCATACAACAACTGATTGACGGGAGTTTGCGAGACGACGCCGACGATGCCACACATGGTGCGCTCCTAAGAACTGAATGCTGTTACGGAAGATTTCAAAACGAAGACTTCAAAACGACGATGTCAAAATTTAAGGTGCTGCGCGAACGCGGCAGGAAGAAAGGGCTTGACGGTGCGCGCTCCGGCTTCGGCCAGCGGGGACAACAGCGCGTCTTTCCAGAAAGCTCGTTGGGGGATGGCGGTCATCGAACACAATATGACGGCAGCCAGCACGATTACAATCCCGCGCGCCAGGCCAAACAGGCCGCCCAGGCCGCGGTCGGCCAGCGACAGGCCGGACGCTTCGATCAGCGCGCCGATGGCCAGGGATAACAGGCCCATCAGGATGCGCACGCCGAGGAAGAGCGCGATAAAGGCCACGATCAGGCGCGCTGTGTCGCCAGGAATCATAGCGGGTAACAGGGGGGCCAGGCGCGCGCCATAGGCGTTGGCCACGACAAAAGCCACGACCCAGCCCGTCAAGGACAGGATTTCTTTCACTAAACCACGCATGGTACTGATCACAACCGAGGCTACCAGCACGAACAAGACGAGGTAATCGAAAATCGTCATTGTGGACAATTGCGGACCACGCGCATCAGACCGGGACCAGGAAACCCGCCAGGCCCAGGCTGCCGAGCTTGGCCTTGGTCTTGTCGGCCTCCTCGCGGCTGCCGAACGGACCGACTTGCACCTTGATCAGGGCGCCGGCCTTTTTCGTAAACGAACTGATGCCGCCGGCGCGCAGGCGTGCCTGGAGTTCATCGACTTTATCCTGGGTGGCCAGCGCGGCCACCTGCACGACGAAACGCCGGGCCACGTCAGGCTGGCTTGCGGCCGGCTTGTCTTCGGCGCGCGGGTGGACCTCGGTCGGCTTGGTGGCGGGCTTGCCTTCGAGCAGTGCGAGGGCACGGGCCGCGTCGCTGTCCTTCGAACGCGGCTCCGGTTTTTCTTCCGGCTTTTTCACGGCGGGCTTTTCGACCGGTTTGTCGGCCGGTTTGTCGGCCGGTTTCTGGGCCGGTTTGTCGGCGACCTT
The DNA here is from genome assembly GCA_031398335.1 of Massilia sp. Classification (GTDB taxonomy): domain Bacteria; phylum Pseudomonadota; class Gammaproteobacteria; order Burkholderiales; family Burkholderiaceae_D; genus Telluria. The sequence goes on along the minus strand of JANNNC010000150.1, from coordinate 3,437 downwards.
GCGCTCGACTTCTTTCGGCTCGGGTTTACGCTCGACTGGCTTCGGCTCGGGCCTGGTCTCAGGCTTGCTCTCGGGCTTGGCAATCCTGGGCTCGGGTGCGGCAGGCGCCAGCGTCGGCTCGAGCATCTTGAGCGGCGGCGGCTCGCTGGCGGCGGGACGGGGGGCTGGCGTCGTCACGGGCGGCGGCGCGATGATTTCCTCGTCCGCGTCGACGCTGTCGGCGGCCGGCACGGGACTTGCCGGCACCGGCAGCGCAGGCGCTTTTTCTTTCGAAGGAATCTGGATGGCGATGTCGCCCACTAGCGGGCGCGGCTCGGAGTCGAGCAGCATTGGCAGACCAACCGCGGCAGCCAGCGCCAGCGCGACCGCGCCGACCAGGCGGCGCCGTGCGCGCTTCTTTTCCGGCAGCATGGGGTCGCCCCCGCTGCGGCTGCGGCGCGAACCGCCCTGCCCGCTTTCGTTCGCGTGCGAGGCGCGCTTGGCGCGGGCCTGCTGCCCGAGGTCATCTTCGCGCGAGAAATGACCACTGTCCTGGGCGGACCTGTCCTGCTTGTTTTTACTGAAAATCGAGAACAAGCCCATGCGTCTGTATGTCAGTGAAGAGAGTTTTTTCGGGCCGCCATCACGCCGGCGACGGTGTAGAACGAGCCAAAGACCACAATTCTATCATTCTCCTCAGCACGGCTCACTGCATTTGCGAACGCGGCGGCCGGATCGGGGAAAGCGGTGACGGAAAAGTCGGCATCTTTGGCCCCGCTCGGGCGCAGCGCGGCGACCTGTTCGGCCAGTGCGCTGCTCGTCGCCGAGCGCGGCGACGGCAGGTCGGCCACGCACCAGTGGTCGATCAGGCCGGCCATCGGCGCAATCACGCCGGCGATGTCCTTGTCGTCCATGATGCCGAAGACCGCATAGGTGTAGCGGTGAAAACCCATGTTGCCCAGGTTCTGGGCCAGCGTGGCGGACGCATGCGGATTGTGGGCGACGTCCAGCACCGTGGTCGGACGCCCGGCCAGCACCTGGAAGCGGCCCGGCAACTCCACCAGCGCCAGGCCCGTGCGCACTTCCTGTGCGCCGCAAGGCAATTGCATGCGCAGCGCCTCCAGGGCCGCCAGCGCGGCCGAGGCGTTGAGCAATTGATTGGCGCCGCGCAGGGCCGGATAGGCCAGCGAATTGCGGCGCTGGGTGCGCCCGCCGAAGCTCCACTGCTGCTGGTCGCCCTGGTAATTGAAATCGCGCCCGATCAGCCACAAATCGGCTTTGACGTCGGCCGCATGCTGGATCAGCGAAGCCGGCGCCAGCGGGTCGCTGCAGATCGCGGTTTTTCCTGCGCGGAAAATGGCGGCCTTTTCGACACCGATTTCCTCGCGCGTCTCGCCCAGGTAAGCCGAATGGTCGATATCGATGCTGGTGACGATCGACACGTCGGCGTCGACCACGTTCACTGCGTCCAGGCGCCCGCCCAGGCCCACTTCCAGAATCGCCACGTCGACGCCAGAGATCGAGATCAGGTGCATGATCGCCAGCGTCGTGAATTCAAAATAGGTCAGCGCAATGTCGCCGCGCCGGGTTTCGACGAAGTCGAAGGCCTCGACCAGCATGGCGTCGCTGGCCATCTCGCCATTGATGCGGGCGCGTTCGTTAAAGTCGAGGAAGTGCGGCTTGATGTACAAGCCGACGCGGTAGCCCGCGTGCAGCAGGACCGACTCCAGCATGGCGCAGGTCGAGCCCTTGCCGTTGGTGCCGGCGACCATGATGACGGGGCAGGCGAACTGCAGGTGCATGCGCTCCTTGACGGCGCGCACGCGGTCCAGGCCCATGTCGATATGGGTTTCGGCGTGGCGCGACTCGATCAGCGCCAGCCACGCGGGCAAGGTGGTGGGAAGCATGGGCGTGAATAAATTAGATGCATTGAAACGAAAACCGGCGACCTGGAATGCAGATCGCCGGCCTGGATAAGCTTGACGCGATGCGCCCGAATTAAGCGATGACTTCGGCAGGCTGGTTTTGCAGCAGTGCCAGCAGGCGCGCGATTTCTTCGCGCATCTTGCGGCGGTCGACGATCATGTCGACGGCGCCCTTTTGCACCAGGAACTCGGCGCGCTGGAAACCTTCCGGCAGCTTTTCGCGCACGGTGTTCTCGATCACGCGCGGGCCGGCAAAGCCGATCAGCGCTTTTGGTTCGGCGATCACGACGTCGCCCATGAAGGCGAACGAGGCGGAAACGCCGCCCATGGTCGGGTCGGTCAGCACGCTAATGAAAGGCAGCTTCTTTTCCGACAGCTTGGTCAGCATGGCGGTGGTTTTCGCCATCTGCAGCAGCGACAGCAAGCCTTCCTGCATGCGCGCGCCACCGGTGGCGGTAATGCAGATGAACGGCACTTTCTGTTCCAGTGCGACCTGGGCGCCACGGACGAAACGCTCGCCGACGACCGAACCCATCGAGCCGCCCATGAATTCGAATTCGAAACAGGCCACGACCACCGGCAGGCTCATGATGGAACCACCCTGGACGATCAGCGCATCGGTCTCGCCGGTGGCTTCCATGGCGGCCTTCAGGCGGTCCGGATACTTCTTGCTGTCCTTGAACTTCAGGGTGTCGACCGGCAGCGTTTCCTGGCCGATTTCATAGCGGCCGCCTTCGTCGAGCAGGCCATCGAGGCGCGAACGGGCGCGGATGCGCATGTGGTGGTCGCACTTCGGGCACACGTGCAGGTTCGACTCGAGGTCGGAACGGTAGAGCACCGCCTCGCATGACGGGCACTTGACCCACAGGCCTTCCGGCATGGTCTTGCGGTTGGCGGCATCGGAGCGCTGGATTCGTGGGGGCAGCAGTTTTTCCAACCAACTCATGTTCTTCTCCTGTGCGGCAATTCTTAAGTTGGGCGTAGTGTAGCCGCTAGCGCCCAGCTTGTCGACCGCTTGCCAGCTTTGCAATTGTTCGTCCTGCCGGGCGCGTTTTTCGTGCATCCGAAGCGGCAGGCAGGGGCTGGAATCAGCTTACACCAGGCGCCAAAGGGCGCGAGCACGACACGTAGCGTAGGCACACCGTGCCCACGCGGCACGGGCGCCAACCATCGCCACCTGCGTGGATGCGCCGCGACGAGACGTCAACAATATTCACTCGGTTGCTGCCCCGGGCTGGCAACGGCTACCGAGACAAATTGCGCTAACACGGCGCATGGTTCCGCGTGGGCACAGGTGAACTGACCCCCAAAAGTTGGACACAACTTTTGGGAGAAGTATGTCGAAGTACTCAGAGCAGTTCAAACACACGTTGGTTCAGCAATACTTGTCTAGTGGCGGTGGCTATCGGGCCCTGTCTCAGCGCCATGGCATGGCGAATCGGTCGTTGGTCGAACGGTGGGTAGCGGCTTATCAGCTCCACGGAAATGCTGGGCTGAGCAAGAAGCGAAGCCGTTATGACGCTGATTTCAAAT
>JANNNC010000096.1:0-4590 GCA_031398335.1 Massilia sp. | reverse complement strand
AAGGGTCGTTCGAGACCAGGACGTTGATAGGCTGGGTGTGGAAGTGCAGTAATGCATTAAGCTAACCAGTACTAATTGCCCGTACGGCTTGTCCCTATAACCTTGGTAGGTATAGGAAAGTCGGGAATACAGCGCAGGTTTGTTGATACTCGCTACCCAACACAAAAACTTACTTCTTCCAGATTCAGAGTTCTTTGCCAACTGGCAAAAACTCGTACAAGTCAAAGCCTGATGACCATAGCAAGTCGGTCCCACCCCTTCCCATCCCGAACAGGACCGTGAAACGACTTTGCGCCGATGATAGTGCTGCAACCAGTGTGAAAGTAGGTTATCGTCAGGCTAGTTATAAAGAAAAACCCCAGCCCGTGTGCTGGGGTTTTTTTTCGTCCATGCATTCCGGCTATGGCTTTATGCTTTCCCGATTGCAATTATTATTCATGCATGACTAGAATGCATCTTTGAAACGAAGAGGCTCGCCATGTTGATGACTAATATCGAAATCATTCCAGGCCGGACCATCACGGTCAGCCACGGCATCGTCTCGGGCAGCACGGTGCGTGCCAAGCACGTCGGGCGCGACATCATGGCCGGCCTGAAGAACATGGTCGGTGGCGAACTGCGTGGCTATACGGAACTGCTGGAAGAATCGCGCACCGAGGCGATCGGGCGCATGCAGGCGCAGGCGCAGCAGATGGGGGCGAACGCCATCGTCAACGTGCGTTTCTCCACCTCGTCGGTGGCCGCCGGCGCCGCCGAAATCTATGTGTACGGCACGGCGGTGACGGTCGACTGAGATGGAGACTTATTTCCTGCTCCTGTTATGGGGCGTGCCGATCGTCCTGGGTTTCGTCTTCGGCCAGCTCGCCGAGAAGCGCCATTACCGTTCGATCCACGAACGGGAAAAGGCCATGCTCTACCTGCCGACGACGGCCGGCCGGTTGCCGATCATGGGAGGTCACGTCTTGCGCTGCGAACTCGTCACCGGCAGCGTGGTCGTGTCGGTCGACCATTTCAAGCGCGCCGCCGCTGCCTTGCGCACGGTGGTGGGCGGGCCGGTGATGTCGTATGAAAGCCTGCTCGACCGCGCCAAGCGCGAGGCCGTGCTGCGCCTGAAGGAAAGCTGCCGCGGCGCCCATGAAATTGTGAATCTGCGCCTGGAAACGGTGCCGCTCTCGAAAGGCATGCAGGGCGGCGTTGCCGCCGTCGAGGTGTTTGCGTTTGCCACCGCCATCTACGCCGCGACCCGGGTATGACGGGTATGAAATATGCGCCCTCGCTGCCTCCCCACAACGACAACGTCAGCCGCGCGCATCCGCTCAAGGATTTCCTGTTGCTGTTGGCCGGGCTGGGGGCGCTGGCGCTGCTGGGGTTTTTCCTGCTCGGCCTGGTGGTCGACGCGGTGGTCGACCGGATGGGACCGGAGACCGAGGCATCGCTCACGCGCATCATCGCCGCCAGGGCCGCCCCCGCACCCTCCGCGCAGGAAGCTGCGCGCGCCGCGCGCCTGCAGCAACTGGTCGACAGCTTGCGCCCCTGCGCCGGATTGAGCGGGCCGGCCACGGTGCGCCTGACCGCGTCGCGCGTGCCGAACGCGGTCGTGGAGCCCGGCGGGACCATCTTCGTGTTTTCAGGGCTGCTCGACCATGTGAAGTCGGAAAACGGCTTGGCCTTCGTACTGGCGCATGAGCTTGCGCACTTGTCCCACCGCGACCACCTGCGCGCGCTGGGACGCGGCATCGTGCTGTACGGCCTGGCGGCGCTGCTTACTGGCGACAGTTCGGCGCTGGCGAGCGTGCTGGCGCCGGCCCAGCGCCTGGGCCAGTCCAGCTATTCGCGTGCGCGCGAGTCGGCAGCCGACGCCGCGGCTTTGCAAGTGCTCGCTTGCCGTTACGGCCATGTGGGCGGCGCCACCGAGTTTTTTGCGGCGCTGCAAAACAAGGATGCGGATGCCCTCCCGGGTTCCCACTATTTCACGTCGCACCCGGCGATGGGCGCGCGCATCGAGGCCATCCACGCCGCCGCCGGCAAGGCGGGAATGCAGGCAGGGCCCGTGCTGCCCTTGCCGGTCACGCACTAGCCTGCGACCTCGCAGACGCGTGGTATGAACGGGACAATTGCCCGACCCCATCAACTTTGCCAGCTTGCCTGGCCTTGCCCGACGTTCAAACTGGTTCCCCCAATCAAGATGGCGCCGCACCAGCCGGCTTGAGAATCGGTTTGTCTTTCATTTCGCCACGCGGAGATCCCGCAGAAAGCGTCCACATGAATGGCGTGCCGCACGTGCGCGCCGGGGACTTCCGCAGCCTCGGCTATGGCCTGGCCTACGCCTATGCCCAGGACAACGTCTGCATGTTCGCCGATTCGGTATTGACGGTGCGCGGCGAACGCTCGCAGTTCTTCGGCGGCGAGGCGCGCGCACCCCAGCGTACCGGCGACGAATACGGCGCCGCCAGCGGCTTCATGGACCTGAAAAACGAAGACAGCGACTTCTTTTTCACGGGTTATCTCGACATCGAGCAGCTGCGCGCCAGCTATGCCGCCGGCGCCGCCGAGCCGCGCGAACTCATCGAAGGGTATGTCAAGGGCCATAACCGCTATGTCAAAGCGTTTGCCGGCCTGTAGCCGGCCGCCTGCAACAACGCCAGCTGGGTGCGGCCGATCACGCTCGGCAACCCGCATTATCCGTGGACCACGACCGACCGCTTCTATCAGGCGCACCTGACCGTGCCCGGCACCTATGACGCGATGGGCGTGATCATCGGCGGGATCCCGGCGATCGTGATCGGCTTTAATCGCGACATCGCCTGGAGCCATACGGTGACCACGGCGATCCACTTCACCACCTTCCGCCTGGCGCTCGATCCCGCCGACGCCAGCGGCACCACCTATCTGCTTGATGGCGCCCCCAACAAGATGACGTCGAAGACGGTGTCGGTCGAGCTGCTGCAGGCTGACGGCACCCTTGCCAAACGCAGCAAGACTTTCTGGTTCAGCCAGCAAGGGGCGGTGATCGTCAAGCCGGAAGTGGGGATGACCTGGACGGCGAGCGCGGCCTATGTGCTGGCCGACCCGAACCGCAACAGCACCCGCATGCTCGAGCAATGGATTGGCATCGGCAAAGCGAACAATGTGCAAGCGATCAAAAGCGCGCTCGACAAAACGATCGGCCTGCCATGGGTGAATACGCTGGCGGCTGACCGAGACGGCAAGGTCCTGTTCGCCGATGCCAGCGTGGTGCCGCACATGAGCGCGCAAAAGTTCGGCAACGGTTGCCTGCTCCTGCAGGCGGCGCTGCTGTTTGACGGTTCGCGCAGCAGTTGCGCATGGGGCCAGGATGCCAACGCGCCGGCCGGGATCTATTCCCCGGCCAATGGACCATGGGCGCTGCGCACCGACTATGTCGGCAATTCGAATGACAGCTACTGGCTGAACAATCCAAAGGCGCTACTTGCCGGGCCGGCGCCGTTCGGCCTTTCTCCCCTGTATGGCCGCGTCGGTGTCGAGCAGAGCCTGCGTACGCGGATGGGCTTTCGCCAGTTCGACGAGCTGGCGCAGGCAAAAAAGATCGCCTTGGCCGACCTGCAGGCGCCGGCATTCGCGAACCGCCTGCATGCAGCCGAGCTGGTGCTGCCCGAGTTGCTGCCGGCGTGCACGGCCAGCGGCGACGCCGTCCTGCTCCAGGCCTTCACCGGGCTGGCCGCCTGGGACCGCCGGGTGAGCGTCGATAGCCGCGGCGCCGTGCTGTTCCGCGAGTTCTGGAGCAGCGCAGCCGCCATTCCCAACAAGTGGGCGCTGCGGTTCAACCCGGCCGATCCGGTGAATACCCCGAACGGCGTCGCGCCGGGCGCCATGCCCGCCATGCTGGCCGCCCTCAAGACTGCCGCCGCCAAGCTGCAAGGGCTCGGCATTGCGCTCGACGCCAGGCTGGGCGACTACCAGACGGAAACGCGAAATGGCGTGCGCATCGCGCTGCACGGCGGCATCGGCAACATCGATGGCTCTTATAACTCGCTGACGATGCGCAGCGGCCTGAGTGCCACCGGCTATAACGGCGTGCACTGGGGCCAGAGCTATATCCAGACAGTGAGCTTCGACGACCAGGGGCCGGTGGCCCAGGCCATGCTCACCTATGGACAGTCGACCGATCCCAGGTCGCAGTATTACGCCGACCAGGCCGCCGTGTTCTCGCGCAAGGAATGGCCGGTCATGCCGTTCGGCGAAGACAAGATCAAGGCCGATGCGAACTACACATTGATGACCTTGAAAAGCGACTGGCGGCTGTTGTGTTGCTTGAACCCCGGCTGAAAGAAAGCACTTGCGGACCGCGGCCGGGGTTCGCTATAATTCGCCTCCTGCCGAAAACGACCACGAAACACAGTGGTATGTGGACAGCAGGAAACCGCGGAAAACGCGGTGCACGAAAGAAAAAGATGTTGATGATAAGCGCGAAATACTGCATAATCTCATCTCTCTGCTGCTGACAAACAAAACGCTTTGTCGACAAGTAGCAAGCAGGTCCGAATACAAGTTCTTTAAAAATTAACAGTCGATAAGTGTGGGCGTTTGATGAAGGTGCCAGTGGCTTCGGTC
>JANNNC010000118.1:0-10041 GCA_031398335.1 Massilia sp. | reverse complement strand
GGGCCATCAGCGTTGCCAGCAAGAGCTTGACGTCCAGCTGTTCGGCCATGTCGGTCATTGTGTTCATCGACGTTTAATCCTTGTTTTGGAAATGTGGTAGTGCGTTCTTGTCGGCGCCGGGCGGCTAAGCCTCGCGCTGGGGAAACTGTAAAAAGGAAATACGAAACGATACTCGTGTGCGAGATCAAGTCAAGCGCTGGGTCGGAATAAAAATTGCATTCAGGAATTTTTAAGCGCAAGACGAGGAGGCTATCTGAAAATCTATTTCCGAGGCGCACGATTGGTTCCGGTGACTCCCGGTAGCGCTTGTAAAATCACTGAAAAAATAGCCGACTAAACAGGCATTGGAATTGCTAGAATTGCTAAAACGCATGCTTTGTGTGCGGTATGCCAAGCGCATATAAACGTCCTTTTACCAGGCGAGCATGCCCTATGATCGAAACTGCACAGCTGGTGGAGCTGATGGAGTCGAAAGATGCCGAGGACTGGCGTCAAGCCTTGCTTGGCCTCGCGGGATCGCTCGGGCTCGAACAGATGATGTACGCCGTGGTGCATTCGCGCCACACGCACTACGAGAATGCTTTCGTACAGACGAATTACTCCACCGAGTGGCGCGACCGTTACGATGCCGAGCGCTTCGCGTATGTCGATCCGACCGTCGGCCATTGCCTAGTGAGTACCCTGCCCATCATCTGGCAGCCGGAAGCCTTCGGTACCGAGGGCGGGGGCGCCTTGTATGAAGAGGCCTGCAGCCATGGGATGCGCACCGGCGTGACGCTGCCGATCCACGGTCCGAACGGGGAGGTTGGCTTGCTCAGCCTGGCATCCGACGCCGCGCCTGGGGAGAAATTCTCGCGCGAGATCACGCGCAATATGGGCAGTCTCACGCTGATACGCGACTACGCGTTCGCTTCGTCCGTGGCCTTTGCCCATGCGGGCGGGGGCGAACCGGTACCGCGCCTCACCCGGCGCGAGCTGGAGGTGCTCAACTGGGTCATGGCGGGCAAATCTTCATGGGAGATCTCGATGATCACCCGTTGTTCTGAAGCCACTGTCAACTTCCACCTGGCCAACGTGCGCCAAAAATTCAACGTCAACACACGTCAGCAGGCGGTGGTCAAGGCAATCGCACTGGGGCTGCTCAACCCTGAAGATCGCCATCGTTGAGTTTGCCGATGACGTAGAGCTTCAACAGGATGGCCACCGGGGCAGGAATGGCCAGACCGGTCTCGAACCGGCTCCCGCTCGACTGGGTAACGCCGAACCGCCCCCAGAATTTTTCCTGACTTTCGCGCTTGCTGATGCGGAACTGGCGCAGGTCGGCATGCGGCGCACGCATGGCCATGGGCATTGGCATGGCGCCATGGACGGTCGGGCGGGCAAGCAGGGATTCGCTGAGAAAATCGTTTGGCATGGCCAGTCTCCTTGTTGACGGGTGAAAAACTTAGTATTCCACCGCGTTACTTTCTAGCCACCTAGCAAACCTGATAGTTACTTATATTCCCGGTTTGCATGAATCTTATGCCTAACGCATATTTTCCTGCGTCAACAAATAAGGGGAACGACATGACACTGCAAATCAATATCGCAGCACGGCGCGACTTTCAATCCCGCGATCTGCGCGAGATGCACACCCTTCGGGCAAAAGTGTTCCAGGGTCGGCTTGGCTGGGAAGTCCCTGTGTTGTCGGGAATGGAAATCGATGGCTACGATGCGCTCGAGCCGCACTACATGATGATGCGCGAACCGGGCGAAGGGATCCTGCGTGGCTGCTGGCGCCTGTTGCCGACCGACGGCCCCTACATGTTGAAGGATTCGTTCCCGCAGTTGCTGCACGGCCAGGCCGCCCCCTGCGACGAACACATCTGGGAATTGTCGCGTTTCGCCATCGAGACCGGCGGCAGCGGCCAGTTCGGCTTTTCCGAAATCACGATGGAGTCGTTCGCCGCAATCACCCGCTACGGGTATGAGCACGGCATTGAAAAGTATGTGACGGTGACCACGACTGCGATCGAGCGCCTGCTGCGCCGCGCCGGCATCGTCACCGAGCGCCTCGGAGCACCGCTGGTGATCGGGGTCGAGACGGCGGTAGCCCTGTATGTCGATATCGATGCGAGCTATCCGGCCGTTGTCCGCTTCGGCGCCGGCAAGGAGCGCGGCTACGGCTTGCCGCAGTAGATCCGCGGCGGGGCTTGGGCGACTAAGCGCGCCACCAGCCCCAGGCTGCCCTTACGATGTTTTCAGGGCCAGTTCCAGCCGCATTGATTGCTCCATCCGGCTCGAGCCCGGCCGCTGCGGCTCGGGCGCACCGACGTCGCGAAACCCGGCGCGCTCGTACAGGCGCCTGGCTGCGTCGTTCCCGCACACCACGCCAAGCCCCATCGCGCGGGCAGCCCTGGCGCGTGCCCAGTCGATCGCCGCATCGAGCAGCGCCCCCGCCACGCCATGTCCGCGCGCTTCGGGCGCAACCCACATCTGGTACAGGTTGACCAAGCCAGGATCGGCCGCGTCGACCTTGGCCCAGGCCATGCCCGCCGCCGTGCCGGCAATTTCCGCCACCAGCGGCCGGTCGCGCCCGGACGTAACACCCAGGTTCAGGAGCCAGGCCCAGTCGTTTTCGGTACGCGTTTGCGCCTCGGTCAGCGTGCTGCCGAAGGCCGCGGGTGCGTCCACCAGCGCGCGCAGGCGCAGCGCGCGGTACAGCGGCCACTCGTGCGCGGCCAGGGTGCGCACCACGGGAACGTCCCCTCTATATAGTAGCGCTGACCTGTCAACGGTCCCCGGCCTCATTTCAGCTGCTTCCACAGGAAGGACCATGTCAGCGCCCACATGCGCGCCTGCTGCGTGTTGTTGGCCGCCCCGGCATGCCCGCCTTCGGTATTTTCCCAGTACAGCACGGCGTGCCCCTGTTCTTCCATGCGCGCGGCCATCTTGCGCGCGTGGCCCGGGTGCACCCGGTCGTCGCGGGTCGAGGTCGTGAACAGGACCTTCGGGTAGTGCTTGTCCTTGAAGACGTTGTGGTAAGGCGAGTACTTGCCGATGTAGTCCCATTCTTTCGGATCGTCCGGGTCGCCATACTCTCCCATCCACGAAGCGCCCGCGAGCAGCTTGTGGTAGCGCCGCATGTCCAGCAGCGGCACCTGGCAGACGACGGCATTGAACAAGTCGGGGCGCTGGGTGAGGGCGGCGCCCACCAGCAGCCCGCCATTGCTGCCGCCCATGATGCCGAGGTGGCGCGGGCTGCTGACCTTGCGCCCAACAACATCCCTGGCGACCGCAAGAAAATCGTCGAAGGCTTTCTGGCGATGCTGCTTGAGCGCCGCCTGGTGCCAGCGCGGACCGAATTCGCCGCCGCCGCGGATATTCGCCAGCACATACACGCCGCCTTTTTCCAGCCAGCCGGCGCCGATCATGCCGCTGTAGTCCGGTTTCAGGGACACCTCGAAGCCGCCATAGCCGTACAGGACGGTCGGATTCTTGCCATCCAAGCTGGCGCGGCGCCCCATGACGACGAAATACGGCACCATGGTCCCGTCTTTCGAGCGCGCCTCGAACTGAGACACCGTGTACGGTTTCGGGTCGAACCAGGCCGGCATGGCCTTCAGGCGCTCGCGCCCATCCAGCCCGGCCTGGCCCAGGTACAGGGTCGTCGGCGTCAGGAAGTCCTTCACGCTCAGGAAATAATCGTCGGACTCGATTTCGTCCAGCACCGCCACCCCGAGCGTGCCGATGCCGGGCGTGGCGACCTCGCGCCGCTGCCAGGCGCCGTCGGCGCGGCGCAGCTCGAACAGGCGGTTCTTCACCTTGTCGAGCACCGTCAAGAGCAGGGCGTTGCGGGTGACGGCCACGCCGTCGAGGGAACTGGTCGCCGTGGGCGTGAACAGCGCGCTAAAATCGCGCTCGCCGCGCATGAAGCCGGCGAAATCGATGGCCAGCAGGCTGCCCTGCGGCCAGCTGCGTCCCCCCGTGTTCCAGTCCGAGCGCAGTTCGACCAGCAGCTGGTCGCGCACCGCAAACGCATTGGCATCCTCGGGTTTTTCAATTCTGACCAGCGTTCCGCCCTCGCGCAGGAACAGTTCGCTGCTGTAGAAGCCGACCTGGCGCGTGACGAAGTCGCGCTCGAAACCGGGCGTCAGGTCGCGCCGGGCCGAGGCCGAGAGGTCGGCCGCGCCGGCTTCGAACACGAGGCGCGCGTCTGCCAGGGGCGTGCCGCGCTTCCACTCCTTGACGATGCGCGGGTAGCCCGATGCCGTCATCGTGCCGGGACCGAAATCGGTGGCGACGAACAGCGTGTCCTGGTCGACCCAGTGAACGCTGCCTTTCGATTCGGGCAGCGTGAAACCGCCGGCGACAAAGGCGCGCGCTTCCAGGTCGAATTCGCGCACCACCTCGGCGTCGCCCCCGCCGCGCGAGAGCGAGACCAGGCAGCGCGTGCCGCGCGGCTCGAGGCAGGTGGCGCCGGCCCAGACCCAGTTCTCGTTGTCGCCACGTGCCAGCGCATCGAGGTCGATCACGGTTTCCCAGTGCGGCGCGTCCTTGCGGTATTCGTCCAGGCTGGTGCGGCGCCAGATGCCGCGCTCGTGGGCCGCGTCGCGCCAGAAGTTGTACAGGTAATCGCCGTGCTTGTGCACGTAAGGGATGCGCTCCTTCGCGTCGAGGATTCCCTGCAGGCGTGCGCGCAGGGCGTCGTGCGCGGGTCCGCCGAGTGCTCCTTCGGACACCGCATTGTGGGCGCGCACCCAGTCCAGGGCCTTGTCGCCGCCGACGTCTTCCAGCCATGCGTGCGGGTCCTGCGGCGCTCCTTGGGCGTGGGCGCCGGCGCCGCCCGGCACGGCCTTTCCTGGCACTGCCTGTGCTGCCGCTTTCTGCATCTCGTGTCCTCATTGCCGGGCGCCCCGTGGCGTACCGTTAGCATATATTATCAATCATCTTTACTGCCGAAGCCCACGCACGCATTCGATGGCCCTGCCGATCACCCGCAGCATAGGCGCAGCCGCCGGGGCGCGCGGCACCACGCGCATCGTGCTCTGGGGCGCAGGCCTGTGGCTGGCGCTGCTGGTGGCGCCCGAGCTGCTGGCCGCGACGATTGCGCACGCGATCGGGCCTTCCCCCTTGCCTCGCCCGCAGGGCGTCGACGCCGGGTTCGCCCCAGCCGTTCGCGACAGCGCCGGCAGCCACCAAGCATCCGCCGCCCCGGCATCGGCCGCGGCCGAGGAGAGTGCGGAGGCGCCGCCCCTGCTCGACACCGGCGTACTGGCCGCCATCTTCGGCGCCGATCCCGGCACGATGCGCAAGTTCGCCTTCATGTTCCTCGACAGCGCGCGCGCGGGCCTGGCCGAGGTCGACATCGCGCTGGCCTCGAACCTGGCGCGCGCCGGGGCTGTCGTGCACCGGCTCAAGTCCTCCGCCCGGGCCGTGGGGGCGATGCGCTTCGGCGAACTGTGCGACGTGCTCGAACGCCAGCATGGGCGCGGGGGGCAAGCTCAGGCAAAAGCCCTGGGGGCACGTCTGCGCAGCATGTTTGCGCGCCTGGAGCGCCAGGTGGCGGCGGATCTTGGCGCCCGTGCCACGGATGGGCCCTAAGAGACGCTCGAAGCATCCCTGCGCCTTTCGCCGCGCGCCCAAAAAGAGTATCCTGTTGCGCCTGAGCTGCCCAATCGACGAACCCCTCCGATGTCCTCCACGATCACTCCCGGCCTGCTGATTTTGCACGGCAACCAGATGGAAATGCTGCGCGAAGCCGTCTTCGACTGGCTGCGCGGGCATCCGCTCGGGGTCCTCGAACAGGAAACCATCCTGGTGCAGTCGAACGGCTTTGCCGAATGGCTGAAAATCGCGCTTGCCGAGGATCTTGGCGTGTGCGCCGCCACACGGGTGGCGCTGCCGGCGCGTTTTCTGTGGGAAGCCTACCGCGCCATGCTCGGGCGCGAACGGGTGCCCAGCCGCTCGCCCTTCGACCGCGACCCGCTGACCTGGCGCCTGATGCGCCTGTTGCCGACGCTGCTCAAAGAACCGGTATTTGCGCCGCTCATGCATTTCCTCGGCGACGGCTGTCCCGAACGGCGCCTGCAGCTGGCCGAGCGCCTGGCCGACTTGTTCGACCAGTACCAGGTGTACCGCGCCGACTGGCTGACCGACTGGGAAATCGGGCGCGACCAGCTGCGCCGCGCCGGCGGCGAGCCGGTGCAGCTCGGCCCCGACCAGTGCTGGCAGGCCCGCCTCTGGCGCGCGGTGCACGAAAGCGTGCCGCCGATGCAGCGCGGCAGCGGGCGCGCCGCCATCCACGAAGTGTTCGTCGCCAAAATCCTGTCCGGCGAGCCACCCGTCTCGCCCCTGCCGCGCCGCGTCGTGCTGTTCGGGATGTCGGCGCTGCCGTACCAGACGCTGCAGGCGATCGCCGCGCTCTCGCGCCACACGCAAGTGCTGCTGGCCGTGCCGAATCCCTGCCAGTTCTACTGGGGCGACATCATCGAAGGACGCGAGCTGCTGAAATCGGCCCATAAGCGCCAGCCCGCGCGGGGCGGCGTCGACCTGGCCACGCTGCCGATCGAGGAACTGCACGCGCACAGCCACCCGCTGCTGGCGAGCTGGGGCCGCCAGGGGCGCGATTTCGTGCGCATGCTCGACGAATTCGACAACGAAGCCGGCCGCCCCGAAACGGAAGGCATCGCCAAATTGCGGGTCGACCTGTTTTCCGACGGCGACGGCGAGACGCTGCTGCAGCAGGTGCAGGCGGCGGTGCGCGACCTGCGCCCGCTGTCCGAGCACCCGCATGTACCGCCCGCTGCCGGCGACCGCTCGATCGAATTCCACGTCGCCCACAGCACCCAGCGCGAGGTCGAGGCGCTGCACGACCAGCTGCTCTCGATGTTCGAGCAAGACCCGACGCTGCGCCCGCGCGACATCGTCGTCATGGTGCCCGACATCGACACCTTTGCGGCTGCGATCCACGCCGTGTTCGACCAGCACAAGCGCAGCGACCCGCGCCACATCCCGTTCGAAATCGGCGACACCCGCGACCGCAGCGTGAACCCCTTGCTGGTCGCCCTCGAGTGGCTGCTGCGCCTGCCGCAGCAGCGCTGCCGCCAGAGCGAAATCCGCGACCTGCTCGACGTGCCGGCCATCGCCGCGCGCTTCGGTTTGATTGATGACGACCTGCACACGCTGGGCGCCTGGATCGACGGCGCCGGCGTGCGCTGGGGCCTGGATGCCGAGCACCGCGCCGGCCTGGGCCTGGGCGCGGCGGGCGAACAGAATGCCTGGATCTTCGGCGTGCGGCGCATGCTGCTGGGGTATGCCAGCGGCGCGGGAAGCCGCTTCGGCGACATCGAACCCTACGCCGAAGTCGGCGGTCTCGACGCCGCACTGGCCGGCTCGCTGGCCCAGTTCGTCGAATGCCTGCTCGAATGGCGCGCGCGCCTGGCGCAGCAGCGCACCCCGCAAGAATGGGGCGTGCAGGCGCGCGCCTTGCTCGCGGCATTTTTCGATGGCTTTGAGGAGGGCGACCGCATCACCCTGGCCCAGCTCGGCGAAGCCTTGAATTGCTGGATGGAGATGACCGAAGCAGGCGGCTTCGACGAGCCGGTGCCGCTGGCCGTGCTGCGCGAAGCCTGGCTCGGGCAAATCGACCAGCCGACCCTGAACCATCAGTTCGTTTCCGGCGGCGTCACCTTCTGCACCCTGATGCCAATGCGCGCGGTGCCGTTCAGGGCCGTCTGCCTGCTCGGCATGAACGACGGCGACTTCCCGCGCCGCACGCCGCAAAACGACTTCGATCTCCTGTCGATGCCGGGCATGAGCCGTCCGGGCGACCGCTCGCGCCGCGACGACGACCGCTACCTGATGCTGGAGGCCCTGCTGGCCGCGCGCGACAAGTTGTATCTCAGCTGGGTCGGGCGCAACGTGCGCGACAACAGCGAACAGCCGGCCTCGGTGCTGGTGGCGCAATTGCGCGACTACCTGCACGCCGGCTGGGACTTCGACGTCGCCACCCTTACCACCGAACACGCGCTGCAGCCGTTTAGCCGCCGCTATTTCGAAGAGGGCGGCTTGCTGACCTATGCGCGCGAATGGCGCGCGGCCCACGGTGCGGAGGGTGAGGGGGCGCTTGATGCCTTGCCGGCCTACGAACTGGAAGCGGACTTCCGCCTGAAATTGTCCGAGCTGGCGAGTTTTGTAAAGCAGCCGGCGCGCTATTTCTTCCGCCGCCGCCTCGGCGTGGTCTTCAATGCGGCCGAGGTCATCGGCGAGGACGAGGAACCGTTCTCGCTCGACGCGCTGGAACGCTATTTTTTGGAAGACAGCCTGCTCGACGATTCGGGCGAGGTCGAGGAGCCGGGCGAAGTCCGGCAAATGCTCGGTAACCGCGCCGAACGCCTGGCGCGCGAAGGCGTGCTGCCGATCGGCCTGGTCGGGCGCCAGTGGCAGCAGCAGCTGGTCGACGGCCTGGTGCCGGTGCGGCGCGCCTGGCTGGAACTGGGCCGGCGCTTCCCGCAGGCCGCGCCGAAGCTGGCCATCAGCCTCGATTTCAACGGCGTGCAGCTGGAAGACTGGATCGACCGCCTGCGCACCGACGGCGAGAAAACCGCCTGGCTGATGCAGATCTCCTCGAAAGTCCTGGATAAATCCGGCGCCCCGCGTGGCGACAAGCTGATCGTGCCCTGGCTGCGCCAGCTGGCCGCCAGCGCGCTGGGCGTCGGCATCACCGGCTACCTGGTCGCGCGCGACGCAGTGGTGACGATGGCGCCGCTCGGGCGCGAGGATGCCTTGGCCGTGCTGGGCAATGTGGTCCACCTGTGGCAGTGCAATCTGGATGCGCCGCTGCCGGTGGCCTGCAGGACCGCGCTGGCGCTGCTGCAGGGCGGTGAGCCGCGCAAAGTCTACGACGGTGGCTACGAGTTGCCCGGCGAAGTCCAACGCGAGCCCTGCCTGGCGCGCCTGTGGCCGGAGTTCGCGCTGCTGGTTGCCGCCGGCGGCTGGCCGGACCTGGCGCACGATTTATATGGGGGACTCGCGCACTGGTTGAAAGAGCAGATCCAGGTGACGCCGCACGCAGGGGGGGAGGTATGAGCCAGCTGCTCGACGCCCTCACGTTCCCGCTGCACGGCTCGCGCCTGATCGAGGCCAGCGCCGGCACCGGCAAAACCTGGACCATCGCCGCGCTCTACCTGCGCCTGGTGCTGGGCCACGGCGGCGCTGATGCGTTTGCGCGTCCGCTGCTGCCATCCGAGATCCTGGTGATGACGTTCACCCGCGCCGCTACGCGCGAACTGGCCAACCGCGTGCGCGAGCGGCTGGTGCAGGCAGCCGCCTACTTCCGCGGTGAACTCGACATCGCCGACCCGTACCTGCAGGCGCTGGCCGCCAGCTACACGGCGGGCAGCGAGCGCCACATCGCCGGGCACCGCCTGTTCATGGCGGCCGAAACGATGGACGAAGCGGCGATCTTCACGATCGACGCCTGGTGCCAGCGCATGCTGCGCGAGCACGCCTTCGACAGCGGCAGCCTGTTCGACGAAGAACTGGTCAGCGACGAGCGCGAACTGTTCGAAGACGCCGCGCACGACTACTGGCGCCTGCAGGTCTATCCGCTGGGCGCCGAGTCGCTGGCGATCGTGATGGACAGCTGGCGCGATGTCGAGGCGCTCAAGACCAGTGTGCGCGACCTGGTGCGGCGCGATGCCTTGCTCGGCGCGCCCGCGGCCGAACCGCTGAAGCAACTGGTGGCGCGACTGGCCGAGGCGCAGCGCGAAGAACTCGCGCGCCTGAAGGATGGCTGGTTCGAGCGCGCCCACACGATGGAGCGCTGGATTGCCGGCCATCGCGAGCGCCAGCCCAAGTGCTTCAACGGCAACAAGATGCGCGCCGATTCGCTGGTGAAGTGGTTCGAGGCGCTGCGCGCCTGGGCCCTTGATCCGGCGCTGGTGCTGCCGGCCCTGAACGACACCGCCTGGAAACGCCTGTGCCCGGACGGTATCGAAGATGCCTTCAGCAAGGACTTCGTGGCCGAGGTGCCCGACTGTTTCGCCTGCACCGCACCCC
>JANNNC010000207.1:0-56140 GCA_031398335.1 Massilia sp. | reverse complement strand
GAAGGGCGTGGGCGACCAGAAAATCGGCACTTCCCTGGACGATACCTTGACCGGCACCAACTTCGACGACGAGCTCATCGGCAATGGCGGCAACGACGTGCTCAACGGCGGTCTCGGCGCCGACGTGCTCAATGGCGGCCTCGGCAACGACACCTTCGTCGTGGACGACCTCGGCGATATCGTTATCGAACTCAGCGGTACCGGCAGCGGCACCGATCTCGTGCAGACCACGCTGGCCTCGCGCACACTGGCCGCCAACCTGGAAAACCTCACGTACAGCGGCAACGGCAATTTCACCGGCATCGGCAACGAGCTCGCTAACACCATCCGCGGCGGCAGCGGCCAGGACACGCTCGACGGCGGCGCCGGCAGCGACACCCTCATCGGCGGGCTGGGCGACGACACCTACATCGTTGCGCAGAGCGGCGACGTGGTCACCGAAATCGCCAATGAAGGCATCGACCTGATCCGCACGTCGCTCAATTCCGACACCCTCGACGCCTTCGTCGAGATGATGGAGTTCACCGGCACCGGCAACTTCACCGGCACCGGCAACACCAGCGACAACAGCATCGTCGGCGGCGCCGGCAACGATACCCTCGATGGCGGCCTGGGAGGCAACGACCAGCTTGTCGGCCTGGACGGCAACGACACCTTGCGCGGGCAGGGCGGCGACGATGCGCTCGAAGGCGGCCTGGGCGACGATACCCTCGATGGCGGTGCAGGCAACGACGAGATGCTCGGCGGCAGCGGCGACGATACCTACGTCGTCGGGAGCAGCCTCGACGTCGTCACCGAGCTGGGCAACGAGGGCCTCGACACCGTGCGCACCAGCCTGACCAGCTATGCGCTGGGCGACGACGTCGAAAACCTGACCTACACCGGCATCTCCAGCTTCACCGGCACCGGCAATGCACTCGCCAACCGGCTCCAGGGCGGCACAGGCACCGGCAACGACACGCTCAACGGCGGCGCCGGTATCGACTTGATGCTGGGCGGACGCGGCAACGACACGTATGTCGTCGACGAGGCGCTCGACGGGGTCGTCGAACTGGCCGGCCAGGGCACCGATACGATCCGCACCGCGCTGGCGAGCTACGCCCTCATCGACGAGGTGGAGAATCTTACCTTCATCGGCACCGGTCCGTTCACCGGGCTGGGCAACGCCGCCGTCAACGCGATCATCGGCGGCGCCGGCAACGATACGCTCGACGGCGGCCTGGGCGCCGACCGCCTTACCGGCGGCGCCGGCAACGACCTCTACCTGATCGACAACGCGGGCGACGTCATCACTGAAAACCTGGGCAGTGCGTTCGGCGTCGACGTGGCGCAGGTGACGGCGGCCAGCTACACGCTCGGTTCGAATGTCGAGGAGCTCATCTTCGTCGGAACCGGCAACTTCTCCGGTGTCGGCAACTCGCTCAACAACACGATGACGGGCGGCGACGGCAATGACACGCTGAACGGCGGGACCGGCAGCGACCGGCTCATCGGCGGCCTGGGCAACGACACCTATGTCGTCAGCATCAGCAGCGACGTGATCGTCGAACTGGCCGGCGGCGGGACCGACACCGTTCAGGCGACCGCGACCAGCTATACCCTCGGCGCCGAGGTCGAAAACGTGACCCAGGTCAGTGGCGTCGGCAACCTGACCGGCAACGCCCTGGACAACTACATGCGCGGCGGCGTTGGCGGCGACACCTTGCGCGGGATGGACGGCAACGACCGGCTCGAGGGCGGCGCCGGCAGCGATATCCTGGTGGGCGGCGCCGGCAACGACGTCTTCGTGTTCGGCCCTGGCGCGTTTGGGGGCGACACGATCAGCGGCGGTTTCGACGCCAATGCGGCGGGCGGCCAGGACCTGCTCGACATCTCCGGCCTGGGCATCACGGCGGCGAACTTCAGCACCAGCGTCGTCATCACCGACCTGGCCGGGTCCGACCTGCGGGTAACGATCGGGACCTCGGGCTCGATCCTGATCGTGGGTGTCGGCAACGCGGACGTGCTGACCATCGACGACTTCCTGCTGCAAGGACAGCTGGCGCCGGCCGCCGGCCTGACTGCGGGAGACCTGCTGGCCGCCTGAGGACGGTCCTGAAAGAGCAGCACGGCAGTACCGGCCGGGCGCCGACCGCATAGCGGCGCCCGGTCAGGAACGACATAAAAACGACGAGAAAAGATTCACTAGGGGAATGTCATGCGCAACGCAAAGAAATTTCGCACCGGCGTGGAGCGGCTGCATGCCGCGCTCGTTGAAAGCGATCCAGCCAGTATCGACCTGATTTTCATCGGCGGCGCCGGCTTCCTGCCGGCGCTGCGCATCCCCGCCATCCCCGCGCGCGCGCCATACCCGCCGCGCCACTGCCATGCGCCACCCGGCGCCGCGCACCTTCGCGCCGGCCCGGCGCCATGCTGGCGCCACCTCCGCCCTGCCACGCACAAGACCGCCCTGCCGGCCTAGTTATCGCTCCAAGGAGATCCGCATGAAAACGATTTGGCGAGAGCTGCGGCCCCTGCTCGGGTATATGGGTCTGTTTTCCTTTTGCGTCAACCTGCTTTACCTGGTGCCGGCCTTGTTCATGCTCCAGGTATTCGACCGCGTGCTGACGACCAACAGCGGCGAAACGCTGGTGGTCTTGTTGGCCGGCACCGCCGTGGCATTGCTGATCATGCTGCTGCTCGATTATGTGCGCCAGAGCCTGCAGGGTGTGCTCGCGGCCATCGTCGACGAACGCCTTGCGCGGCCAGTGGTCGAAACCCTGGTCGAGCGCGCCGCGCGCCTGCCGCAGGCCGGCGCCGGCGACGGCCTGCGCGACCTGGCGACGCTCAAGAACGTGCTCGGGTCGAACGCGCTGTCGGCACTGTTCGACGCACCCTGGGCGCCGCTGTTCATCGCCCTGATCTGGAGCTTCCATCCGGCGCTGGGCATGGGGTCGCTGCTGGCGGTCGTGGTGATGCTGGCGCTGGCCTGGTTGAATCACCGCGCCAGCCGCGCCGCCATCGAGAGCCTGCAAAAAGACGGGCGGCGCGCCGCGCACTACGTCGAAAGCTCGCTGCGCAATGCCGAGGTCCTGCAGGCGCTCGGCATGACCGGCCGGCTGCTCGGACGCTGGCGCGCGCTGCAGGACGAACTGGCCGACTCGCAGGCCAGCGCCAGCCGCAGCAACGTCATCTTCACCGCGCTCACGCGCTGCCTGCGGCAGGCGATCCAGATCCTGCTGCTGGCACTCGGCGCCTGGCTCGTCATCAGCCAGGAAGCCTCGGCCGGCATCATGATTGCCACCACCGTCCTGCTCGGGCGTGCCTTGCAGCCGGTCGAGCAGCTGGTCGGCAGCTGGCGCGCGCTGGCGGACGGCCGCGCCGCCTACCGCCGCCTGTGCGAGCTCTCGCGCGACTTCGGCGACACGACTAAACAGGTCGACCTGCCATGCCCGACGGGCCACCTGACGGTGGACAGCCTGTCGTTTCGGGCGCCCGGCTCCGGCAAACCGGTTCTCTACAACCTGGCGCTGAGCCTGGAGGCGGGCGAGTCGCTCGCCATCATCGGCGCCAGCGCCGCCGGCAAGTCGACCCTGGCACGGCTCCTGATCGGCGTCTGGGCGCCCAGTACCGGCACCGTGCGCCTCGATGGCGTCGACGTCGCCTACTGGAACCGGGCCCAGCTGGGCCAATGGATCGGCTACGTGCCGCAGGACGTCGAGCTGTTCGAGGGCAGCGTGGCCGACAACATCGCACGCCTGGACGCCGTCGATTCCGAGCGCGTGATCCGCGCCGCGCAGCGCGCCAATGCCCACGACATGATCACCGAGTTTGCGCAGGGTTACGACACCCGCGTGGGCGAGGGCGGTGTGCGCCTCTCGCCCGGCCAGCGCCAGCGCATCGCCCTGGCGCGTGCGCTGTACGGCAACCCGCGCCTGGTGGTGCTCGACGAGCCGAACTCGAACCTGGACGGCGCCGGCGAAATGGCGCTGGCCCAGGCGGTGAGCGGCTTGCGCGCCGACGGGGTGACGACGGTGATCATCACCCACCGGCCGTCCCTGATCGCACACGTGACAAAAATTCTGGTGCTCGAAGCGGGCCGCGTGAAGCGCTACGGCGCCACCGGCGAAGTGATGAAAGAAATGCAGCGCCAGGCGCAAGCGGTGGTCGACACCGCCAGCGCCAGCGCTGCCTGAGGAGATTGACATGAGCAACGCGATGACGGTGAACGAACTGGTGGAAGACGGCATGACATTGGCGCGCGCGCAAGGGCGCGACCTGAGCCGGCTCGGCATGCGGGTGTTTTACGTGGCCATGGTGCCGCTGGCGGTATGGATGTGCGCGGCGCCCCTGTCGATGGCGGTGGTCGCCCCGGCCTATGTGAAGGTCGACCTGAACCGGCGCCCGATCCAGCACCTCGAGGGCGGCATCGTGCGCGAGGTGCTGGTGCGCGACGGCCAGCGCGTGCGCGCGGGCGAGCCGGTCCTGCGGCTGGGCGACGTCGGCGTCGACGCCGACAGCAACCGCCTGGCCTACCGCGCGGTCGTCGAGCGCGCCACCCTGGCGCGCCTCGAGAGCGAGCAACTGCGCGCGGCGAGCCTGCGCCTGCCCGAGGACCTGCTCGAAGCGGCGCGGCGCGACGAGCGGGTGCGCCAGGCGGTGGACAAGGAAACGGGCCTCTTCGCCAGCCGCCGCAATTCGCTCGAGAGCGAAGTGGCGCTGATGCGCGCCTCGCGCGGGCACGTGGCCAGCGAGATCGGGTCGCTGCGCGCGCAGATCGCGAATATCGAACGCTCGCTCGCCTTGCAGCGCCAGGACCTGGAACTCAATCGCGGCCTGCACGACGACAAGTTCATTTCCTCGGCCAAGCTGTCGCAAATCGAGGCGGCGGTCGCCGACTACGCCGCCAAGGCCGACGAGCGCCGTTCGGAACTGGCGCGCGCCGGCCAGCGCATCGCCGACATCGACCTGCGCATCCGCGCGCTGCAAAACGCCTACATGCAGACCGCCAGCGACGAGGTCAAGGCCAGCGTCGCGCGCCTGACCGACATCGACCAGGAGATGCGCAAAACCGACGATGCCGCCAGCCGCCAGGTGGTGGTTGCGCCGGCGAGCGGAGAAATCATCGATCTCAAGTTCAGCTCGCCCGGCGCGGTGGTGCGCCCGGGCGACTCGATCGCCGAGATCGTTCCCTCGAACGCGCGCCTGATGCTGGAGGCCCACATCCGTCCGGAAGAAATCAACCACGTCCAGCTGGGCCAGAAGGCGCGCATCAAGTTCACCGCCCTGAAATACCGCAGCGCGCCGATGGTCGAGGGCGAAGTGACCTATATCTCGGGCGACCGGCTGGTCGACAAGGCCACCGGCCAGGCTTATTTCAGCGTGCTGGTCGCGGCCAGCCAAAGCTCGCTCGACGCCGCCCACGACATCAAGCTGAAGGCCGGCATGTCGGGCGAGGTGTACATCGACGGTGCGACCCAGACGCCGTTGGAATACCTGGCCGAGCCGGTCATGTCCACGATCCGCAAGGCAGGGCGCCAGATGTAGACCCTATTTTTTGAACACACGACGACGCAGGAGCACGACATGGAACATCCGAAAGAGAAGGCAGACATCAAGCGGCGCTCCCTGGTGACAGGCGGCATGGCGGCCGTTGGCGCGGTCGTGTTCGCGGCCCAGGACGACCCGGCGCCGGTGGCTGCGCCCGCGCCGACGCCAACGCCAACGCCAACGGCGAAGAGCACGCCCGCGGCGGGCACGACGACCACGAAAACGGCCGCCGTGGCCCCGGTCGGCAAGACCAGCACGGCGCTGGCCGACGTGCGCCTCGATTTCATGACCAGCCAGGTGGTGCGCGCCCCGGCGACGACGCCGTTCGTGGTGCGGCTGCCGATTCCCCCGGTCAAGCAGCAGGAAAGCTGGCTGAGCCCGAAACCCACGCGGGAAGCGGGCATCGGGGAAGCGGGCCGGCTGCCGCACCAGGTCTGGGACCGCTACCCGCCGCGCCGCTTCTACCGGCTGCGCGCCAAGGAGGCCTACCATTCCTTCCATCCTGAATTACCGACGCAAAAAGTATGGGGCTACGACGGCATCCTGCCGGGACCGACCTTCGTGGTGCGCTATGGCGAGCCGATTTTGGTGCGCATCGAGAACGAGCTGCCGGCGAACCACATGGGCTTTGGCTCGCCGGAAATTTCGACCCACCTGCACAACGGCCATACCCCATCCGAGAGCGACGGTTTCCCGGGCGATTACTACAGCGCCACCAAGTACGGCCCGACGCTGACCCGCGCCGGCCGCTGGAAAGACCATCACTATCCGAACAACCTGTCGAACGCGGCCGATTTCCCCGACACCGACGGCGACCCGTCGGCCGCGCTCGGCACCCTGTGGTACCACGACCACCGGATGGAATTCACCTCGCCGAACGTGTACCGGGGACTGGCCGGCTTCTACCTGATTTTCGACGGCGTCGACACCGGCAACGAGCGCGATCCGGCGTCGGGCGCGCTGAAACTGCCCAGCGGCGTCGGCCAGTACGACATTCCGCTCCTGTTCCAGGACCGCTCCTTCGATTCAGGTGGCTACCTGTATTTCAACCAGCTCGACCCGGAAGGCGTCGTCGGCGAAAAATTTCTCGTCAACGGCAAGATCCAGCCGTATTTTTCGGTCACGCGCCGTAAATACCGCTTCCGCTGCCTGAACGGCTCTTCCTTGCGCTTCTACCAGTTCTACCTGGTGCATGACGACAAGGACCAGGCGTTCTTCCACATCTCCAACGACGGCAACCTGTTGCCGGCGCCGCTGACCGTCAACAAGCTGCGCCTGGCCGTGGCCGAGCGCGGCGACATCGTCATCGACTTTGCCAACTTCCCGCTAGGCAGCAAGGTCTACCTGGTGAACCGCCTCGAGCACCTCGACGGGCGCGGCCCGACCGGCAACCTGCTCACGCCCGGCACCCAGATCCTGCGCTTCGACGTCGACCGCGACCTGCCGTATGGCGAGGCCGACCCGAGCAAGGTGCCGGCGATGCTGCGTCCTTTGCGTGCGCCTGTGGCGCCGAATAACACGCCGGTGCGGCGCTGGGAATTCGACCGCGAAAACAACCAGTGGACGGTCAACCACAAGCTGTTCGACGTCAGCAAGCCGGCCGCGGTCATCAAGCGCGGCGTGGACGAGATCTGGGAGCTCAGTACCAGCAGCGGCTGGAGCCATCCGGTGCACATCCACTTCGAGGAGGCCCGCATCCTGACGCGCAACGGCCTGCCGCCCCCGCCGCACGAACGCGGGCGCAAGGACGTGTTCGAACTCAAGCCCGGCGAAGTCATCCGCATCCTGATCTGCTTCGACGACTTCGTCGGCAAGTACATCATGCACTGCCATAACACCGTGCACGAAGACCACCACATGATGGTGCGTTTCGATGTCGTGGCCTGAACCGATCACCAGTCGACAAGGGATAAGGAGAACACCATGCAAACACGCCGAACTTTCCTGGCGATGGCTGCCGCCGTACCGCTGGTCAGCCCAATGGCGCGCGCCAGTGCGGCGCGGGCCGGGCGCGCGGGCGGGCCGCGCACCGAGCGCCTGCCCAACGTGCTGCTGCAGACGCACGAAGGGCGCGACGTCCACTTCTACGACGACCTGGTGAAGGGACGCCTGGTCGTGTTCAACATGATGTACGCCAACTGCACCAACCTCTGTCCGCCCAACACAGCCAGCCTGCTGCAAGTGCAGAAAGCGCTGGGCGACCGGGTCGGGCGCGAGGTCTTCATGTATTCGCTGACCCTGCAGCCGGCCATCGACAAGCCGGCCGACCTGCGCCGCTACATGGACAAGTACGGGGTGCAAGATGGTTGGACATTTCTCACCGGGCAGCCACGCGACATCGAATTGCTGCGCCTGAAGCTCGGCTTCTACAGCGCCGATCCGGTGGCGGACGCCGACCTCAAGCAGCATACCGGCATGGTCCGCATCGGCGACGACGCGCGCGATCGCTGGTCGATGGTGCCGGCTCAGGCGAGCACGGCGCAACTGGTGAATTCGATATCGGGCTATCTGGCCTGAGGTCTTGCCGGTTGCCGTGAGGGACATCGAAACATGGACAAACCCATCCTGGAGCATGCGATGACTCAGGTACAGGATCACACGGACGCTGCGAGCGCGCCGGGCAAGCGGATCGCCTGCCTGCTGTGGGTGGCGATGGGTGTCGCCGGCGCCGGCGCCATGACTGCGCAGGCCCATCTCGAACTGAGCGCACTGGCCGCGCCGGCCCCGGTTGCGCTGCGGGGGCCGGCCGCTGTTCCGACGCCGGCTGTTCGTGTTTCAAGCGGCGCGGGCCGTCCTGACAAATACGGCCCGGCTGCCTATCTGTCAAACACAACAAAGGAGATGAAGTAACGATGCATACACGCAGATCTTTCCTTGCTTTCGCCGCGGCCGCCCAGCTGGTCAGCCCGCTTGCCCGTGCCATGCAGGTGCGCGATTCCCGGCCGATGGTGGCGCGGCTTCCCGGCGTCCTGCTGCAAACCCATGCGGGGCGCGATGTGTATTTCTGCAACGACCTGGTGTCGGGACGGCTCGCCATCCTGAACCTGCAATATGCGCACTGCGCCAACCTGCAGCTGCCGCCCGCTCCGGACGGGCAAGCGGCCTACCTGTATTCGTTGACGCTGCAACGGGCCATCGACAGGCCGGCCGACTTGCGGCGCTTGATGGAAGCCTACGGCAGCGGCGGCGCCTCGCCCTTCGTCTCCGGGGCGCCCGAGGCGTTCGAACTGGTGCGCCTGAGACTGGGGATGTGCGCCGGCGCGTGAAGCACCGCCGCCGACAAAAAAGCCGCCCGAAGGCGGCTGTGCGAAACACTGCGTGACAGCTTACTGCCCGCGCTTGGCGCGCGCCTTGGCCGCAATGCGCATGCGCAGCGCGTTCAGTTTGATGAAGCCGCCGGCGTCCGCCTGGTTGTAGGCGCCACCGTCTTCATCGAAGGTGGCGATGTTCATGTCGAACAGCGAATCGGTCTTCGAGTCGCGCGACACGACGATGACGTTGCCCTTGTAGAGCTTGACGCGCACCCAGCCGTTGACGGTGGCCTGGGTGTGATCGATCAGCGTCTGCAGCGCGACGCGTTCCGGCGCCCACCAGTAGCCGTTATAGATCAGCGACGCGTAGCGCGGCATCAGGTCGTCCTTCAGGTGCGCCACTTCGCGGTCGAGCGTGATCGACTCGATCGCGCGGTGCGCGCGCAGCATGATGGTGCCGCCCGGGGTCTCGTAGCAGCCGCGCGACTTCATGCCGACGTAGCGGTTTTCCACCAGGTCAAGCCGGCCGATGCCGTGCTTGCCGCCCACGCGGTTCAGTTCCGTCAGCACTTCCGCGGGCGACATGCGCTTGCCGTTCAGGGCGACGATGTCGCCGCGTTCGTATTCGATGTCGAGGTATTCGGCTTCGTCGGGCGCCGCTTCCGGCGACACCGTCCAGCGCCACATCGATTCCTCGGCTTCGGCACTTGGATTTTCCAGGTGGCGGCCTTCAAAGGAGATGTGCAGCAGGTTGGCGTCCATCGAGTAGGGCGCGCCGCCGTTCTTGTGCTTCATGTCGACCGCGATGCCCGCGTCTTCCGCGTAGGCGAGCAGCTTTTCGCGCGACAGCAGGTCCCACTCGCGCCATGGGGCGATGATCTTGACGTCCGGTTTCAGCGCATAGGCGCCCAGCTCGAAGCGCACCTGATCGTTGCCCTTGCCGGTCGCGCCGTGCGAGACGGCATCGGCGCCGGTTTCGTTGGCGATCTCGATCAGGCGCTTGGCGATCAGCGGACGCGCGATCGAGGTGCCGAGCAGGTATTCGCCTTCGTAGACGGTATTCGCGCGGAACATCGGGAACACGAAGTCGCGCGTGAACTCCTCGCGCACGTCGTCGATGTAGATATTTTCCGGCTTGATGCCGAACTTGATCGCTTTCGCGCGGGCCGGCTCGAGTTCTTCGCCCTGGCCGAGGTCGGCGGTGAAGGTGACGATCTCGCAGCCGTAATTATCTTGCAGCCATTTCAGGATGACGGAGGTGTCGAGGCCGCCGGAGTAGGCGAGAACTACTTTTTTGATGTCGCTCATGGATGTTCCAGTGTGGAGGAGGAGGTGAGATGGTCAGCCGGCCATTTCTAGCCGACGATCAAACAAAGGGTGCTGCAAACATTGTCGCTCAGTTGCCTTCGATACGTCCCAGCAGCAGGTATTCGATCAGCGCCTTCTGCACGTGCAGGCGGTTCTCGGCTTCGTCCCAGACCACCGACTGCGGGCCATCGATGACCTCGGCCGCGACCTCCTCGCCGCGGTGGGCCGGCAGGCAGTGCATGAAGAGCGCATCCGGGGTTGCGCGCGCCATCTTGGCGCCGTCGACGATGAAGCCCTCGAAGGCCTTCAGGCGCTCGGCGTTTTCCTTTTCGTAGCCCATGCTGGTCCAGACATCGGTGTTGATCAGGTGCGCGCCCGCGCAGGCGTCCGACGGGTTCTCGAAATGCGTGTAGCGCGTGGTCGAGACCAGGCCCGGGTCGAGGTCGTAGCCCTTCGGCGTCGAGATGTTCAGGTGGAAGCCGAACACTTCGGCCGCCTGCAGCCACGAGTACAGCATGTTGTTGGCGTCGCCGATCCAGGCCACCGTCTTGCCGGCAATCGGGCCGCGGTGCTCGTGGAAGGTGAAGATATCGGCCAGCACCTGGCACGGGTGGTGTTCGTTGGTAAGGCCGTTGATCACCGGGACCCGCGAATTGGCGGCGAAGCGTTCGATGATGTCCTGGCCGAAGGTACGCACCATGATGATGTCGCACATGCGGCTCATCACCTGACCCGCGTCTTCGACCGGTTCGCCGCGCCCCAGCTGGCTGTCGCGCGTGTTCAGGTAGATCGCCGCGCCGCCGAGCTGGTGCATGCCGGCTTCAAAGGAGAGGCGCGTGCGCGTGGAACTCTTCTCGAACACCATCACCAGCGTGCGGTCGACCAGCGGGTGATAGACCTCGTAGGCCTTGAACTTGCGCTTGATGACCTTGGCGCGCTCGATCACGTATTCGAATTCGTCGAGCGAGAAGTCGGAGAACTGCAGGAAGTGCTTGATCGCGTTGGTGCCTGGCATGGGAACTCGGTAGAAAAGGTATCCCTCTGATTATAAGGGTTTTGCTTGACGCTAGGGAAAGCGGCTCCGGCGGCCGGAACACCGGCCACTGTATTCATACGGTCAATACTTCCACTTGCGGTATTTGCGCCATCAATACAGCGTCTGCGCCGACTCGTGTAGCAGCTGCCCGTACAGTTCGTGCCGGTGGCGCGCGATCTTGCCTTCGGCGAGGGCCGTCAACACCGCGCACTGCGGCTCGGCCAGGTGGCGGCAGTTGTAGTACTTGCAGCCGCCCAGGTAGGGCTTGAATTCGACGAATGCGCGCTCCAGCATGCCTTCGCTGAGGTGGTACAGGCCGAACTCCTGGAAACCCGGCGAATCGATGATCGCCCCGCCGTCCGGCAGCCAGTAGAGGCGCGTAAAGGTGGTGGTGTGCTTGCCGGTGTCGAGCGCCGCCGAAATTTCGCGCACGGCGATGTCGGCATCCGGCACCAGGAGGTTGATCAGCGAGGACTTGCCCATGCCCGACTGGCCGATGAAGATCGAGGACTGGCCCGCCAGCAAAGGCCGCAGCACGGCCAGCGCCTGTTCGGGATTGGCGCGCGCCGAGACTTCATGCACCGGGTAGCCGAGCCGCCCGTAGACGTCGGCCCGTTCGCGCGCGCGCGGCAGCAGGTCTTCGACGTCGGTCTTGTTGAGGATGAGGTGGGCCTCGATGCCGGCCGCCTCGGCCGCGACCAGCGAGCGCGAAACCAGGTCGTCGGCGAAACCGGGTTCGGTGGCGATGACGATGAACAGGCGCGAAATGTTCGCCGCCAGCAGTTTCGACTTGTACTGGTCCGAGCGGTAGAGCAGGGTAGTGCGGTCGGCGATCTTTTCGATCACGGCCTGGTTGTCCGAGGTTTGCACCAGGTGCACCACGTCGCCGACAGCGACGTTGGTCTTCTTGCCGCGCGTGACGCACTGGAATTTTTCGCCATTGACGTCGGCGAGGTAATGGCGCCCGTGCGCCGCAATGATGGTGCCGGAGAGGGCTGCCGGTGAACTCATGCGCTTGTCCGTTCTTCGTAGATTGCGTCGGCTTTCGCAGCGCAGATGATGTCGTTCAGCGAGACCGCATGGCCCGCCGAATGGGTGGTGTAGGTGACGACGCAGTGGCGATAGCGCACGCTCAGGTCGGGGTGGTGGTTCTCGGCGTGGATCATCCACGCCAGCGCATTCACGAACTCGATGGTCTCGTGGTAGTCCCTGAATTCGTAGGAACGCAGGATGTGATTGTCTTCCAGCTGCCACTGCGGCACCTGCGCCAGCAAGGCCGCCAGTTCGGAAGGATCGAGCGCGGGCGCGCCGTGGGTGCAATGCCGTTCGCGCAAACTCATGCTTGCGCTCCGTTCAGGTGGGCGATGCGGACGGACGCCGGCGGGTGCGAATCGTAGAAGGCCGAATGCAGCGGATCGGGCGTCAGCGTCGAGGCATTGTCCTCGTACATTTTGACGAGCGCCGACACCAGGTGCCTGGCGTCGCTGTGTTTGGCCGCGAAGGCGTCCGCCTCGAACTCGTGCTTGCGCGAGGTGATCGCGTTCAGGGGCCCGAAGACAAAAGTAACGATCGGCAGCACCAGCATGAACAGCAGCAGGGCCATGGCGTCGTTCGGCGCGTTCAGCATCGGCGTCACGCCCAGGCCGGTGTAGAACCAGCTTTGCTCTTTCAGGTAGCCGAGCAGGGCGAGGAAGGCCAGCGACAGGGCGAACATCACGACGATGCGCTTGACGATGTGGCGCAGCTTGAAGTGGCCCAGTTCGTGCGCCAGCACCGCTTCGATCTCGGGCGGCGCCAGGCGCTCGATGAGGGTGTCGAAAAAGACGATGCGCTTGGCCGCGCCAAAACCGGAAAAGTAGGCATTGCCGTGCGCGCTGCGGCGGCTGCCGTCCATCACGAATAAACCTTTCGAAGCAAAGCCCACCCGTGTCATCAGGCCTTCGATACGGTTTTTGAGACTCTCGTCGGCCAGCGGCGTGAACTTGTTGAACAGCGGCGCGATCACACTCGGGTAGAGCACCATCATCAGCAACTGGAAACCGCTCCACACCAGCCAGGTCCAGAACCACCACAGCGAACCGCTCGACTCCATCAGTGTCAAGACCACCCACAGCAGCGGCAGGCCGATCGCGGCGCCCACCAGCACGCC
Organism: Massilia sp.; assembly: GCA_031398335.1. Taxonomy (GTDB): domain Bacteria; phylum Pseudomonadota; class Gammaproteobacteria; order Burkholderiales; family Burkholderiaceae_D; genus Telluria. Next base: position 42,867 of record JANNNC010000207.1, on the reverse strand, counting down.
CTTGACCATGTCGGCGACCCACAAACCACGGGTCATCTTGTTGAAACCGAAGCGCTCCTCGAGCACGAACTGGCGGTAGTAGTCGAACGGCAGGTCGAGCACCCCGGACAGCACGGCGAACGCGGCCACCAGCAGCAGTTGATGGACCATGCCGGGACCGGCCGCCGGCAGCAGGACGCTGGACAAGGCCTGCAGCCCGCCCAGCAGCGTGAAGCCAACCAGCACCAGCGCGCCCCAGAGCAGGGAGGCGATGCCGAAGCGGGTTTTGGCGACCGTGTAGTCGGCCGCTTTCTGGTGCGTTTCGAGTGAGACTTTGGGCGCGAATTCGCCGGGAACCTGGCCGCGGTGGCGCAGCACGTGGCGGATCTGGCGGTTGGCCAGCCAGAAGCGCAGCCCCAGCGTCAGCATGAAGAAAACGACGAACAAAACCGAAAACGCGAGTGAAGACATTCTGTGCCTGTGAGAAAATGCAGGATTGATTAGGCAAAGAGAGAATTATGTCACACCCCACCAATTCCGCAGTCCCTTCCACGGCCCAGCGCCCGAACGACATGAACCTGGTCTGGGTCGACATGGAAATGACCGGCCTCGACCCGGACAACGACCGCATCATCGAGATTGCCGTCGTCGTCACCGACATGCACCTGAACGTGCTGGCCGAGGGTCCCGTGTTCGCCATCCACCAGTCGGACGAAACGCTCGACAAGATGGATAACTGGAACAAGGGCACCCACGGCAAGTCCGGCCTGATCGACCGCGTCAAAGCCTCGACCGTCACCGAGGCCGATGCCGAAGTCGCGCTGATCGCTTTCCTGAAGAATTTCGTCCCGTCGAACAAGTCGCCGATGTGCGGTAACACGATCTGCCAGGACCGCCGCTTCATGGCGCGCGGCATGCCGAAACTGGAAGCCTTCTTCCACTACCGCAACCTCGATGTGTCGACCCTGAAGGAACTCTGCCGCCGCTGGAAACCGGAACTGGCCTCGGGTTTCAAGAAGCACCAGAAGCACACGGCGCTGGCCGACATCATCGAGTCGGTCGAAGAGCTGAAGTATTACCGTGAGCACTTCATCAAGCTTTAAATCCGGGACAGGGTAGATCGGGACGATTCGGCTATGCGGCGGGGCAATTTATGCTCCGGCGATTGCCCTGCTGTGGGATAATTCGGGCATGCCCGGATTTCTCGCCAATGACCCCTCCCAGCCATCGAGCGGCGTGCGTGCGCTGTATGCCGGGCACGACTGGCACACCTGCCCGCTGGGCCATCCCGACGTCTGGCCGCCGGAACTGGCGACCGCCGTCGGCATGGCCCTCAACTCGGCCTTCCCGATGTTCGTGGCCTGGGGACCGGAGCTGCGCTTCCTCTACAACGACGCCTACGCGGTCATCCTCGGCGCCAAGCATCCGGCCGCGCTGGCCCAGCCCTTCCAGCAGGTGTGGGCCGAGATCTGGGCCGATATCGTGCCGATCATCGACCGCGCGCTGTCGAACAAATCCGCCTTCTACGAAGACCTGCCGCTGACGGTGCTGCGCCAGGGCTTTCCGGAGCAGGGCTATTTCACGTTCTCGTATTCGCCGCTGCATGACGGCGCCGGCAAGGTGGCCGGGATGTACTGCACCGTCATGGAAACGACGGCCCGGGTCCAGGCCGAGCGCCGCGCCGCGCTCGAGCTGAAACTCTCCGACGCCCTGCGCCACCTGGAGTCGCCCGAAGACGTGCTGGCGGCGGCCAGCGCCTTGCTGGGCGCGGAGCTCGCCCTGTCGCGTGCCTTGTATTGCGAAGTGGACGAGCCCGGGGAAAGCTTTTTCATGGCGCGCCAATGGACCGGCGACGGCATGGCCGAGCTGTCGCGCATGCGGTTTCCGATCGACGATTTCGGTCCCGAGCTCATCAATGTACTGCGGCGCGGCGACACGCTCGTCATCAACGACACCGCCACCGATCCGATTACCGCGGGATTTCGCCAGCGTTACATCGACGAACGGATCGGCGCCTCGATGACCATACCGCTGCTGCGCAACAAACGCCTGCTCGGCTTCCTCAGCCTGCACCGCGCCGAGCCCTATGCCTGGACCGAGCACGACGCGCAGTTCACGAGCGACACCGCCGAACGCACCTGGGCTGCGCTCGAGACGGTGCGCGCCCAGGCCGCGCTGCGCGCCGAGCGCGACCGCAGCCGCTATCTGTTCGACACCATCGGCGAAGGTTTCGCCCTGCTCGACAGGGACTGGACGATCCTTGAAATGAACGCCGAAGGCCTGCGCATTCGCCATCTGGACGCGAGCCGGATCGTCGGCCACAACCACTGGGACGTCTTTCCGGAATTCGAAGGCACCGAGGCCGGCCGCATGCTGCGCCGTGCGATGCTAGAGCGCGTCGCCGGCGCGGTCGAGCATCACATCCTGCCCGTGGGCGGGCGCAGCGGATGGAACGAACTGCGTGCCTTCCCGAGCCAGGACGGCGGCATCGCCGTCTTCTTCCGCGATATCACCGACCGCAAGCGCGCCGAAGAGCGCCTTAAAATGGCCGACCAGCGCAAGGACGAATTCCTCGCCATGCTCGCCCACGAGCTGAGGAACCCGCTGGCGCCGATCAGCGCGGCCGCCATGCTGCTCGACATGGGCGCGCAGAGCGAAACCCGGGTGCGCCAGAGCAGCGCCATCATCGGGCGCCAGGTGCGCCACATGACGCGCCTGGTGGACGATTTGCTGGACGTCTCGCGCGTCACGCGCGGCCTGATCGAACTCGATTGCACGCTGCTGGACGTGCGCGCGGTCGTCGACGAGGCCGTCGAACAGGTGCGCCCGCAGCTGATGGCGCGGCGCCAGCGCCTGGCCCTGCACCTGCCGGGCGCGCCGCTGGTGGTACAGGGCGACCGCGCACGGCTGGTGCAGGTGATGTCGAATTTGCTTGGCAACGCCGTCAAGTATTCGCTCGACGAAGGGGCGATCGACGTCAAGGTCCAGGCAGGCGGCGACACGCTGGTGCTGGCGGTGCGCGACGAAGGCATCGGCATGGAGCGCGAACTGACCGAACGCGCGTTCGACCTGTTCGCCCAGGCCAAGCGCAGTTCGGACCGCTCGCAGGGCGGCCTGGGGCTGGGCCTGGCATTGGTGCGTAACCTGGTCGAACTGCACGGCGGCGCGGTCACCTGCGCCAGCCCCGGCCTGGGGCAGGGCAGCACCTTCACCGTGACGCTGCCGCTGGCCAGTGCAAGGCAGCCGGCCGCGCGCCTGGCGCAGCCGGACAAACCGGCCGGCGAAGACGGCGCGGCACTGACGCTGCTGGTCGTGGACGACAATGTCGACGCCGCGACCACCCTGGCCATGCTGCTCGAAGCGTCGGGCCACCAGGTCTTCATCGAACACGAATCGCTGCGCGCGCTCGAACTGGCCCGCAGCGCCCGGCCCGACGCCTGCCTGCTCGACATCGGTCTGCCCGATATCGACGGCCTCGAGCTGGCGCGGCGCCTGCGTGCCCAGCCGCAAACGGCGCACAGCGTGCTGATCGCCGTGTCGGGCTACGGCCAGGAACACGACCGCAGGATGGCGCTCGCGGCCGGCTTTTCCCACCACCTGGTCAAGCCGGTCGATCTCGAAGACCTGGCTGCCGTGCTGGCCACGATCGAGCCGGCGCCCGCCAGCGCCTGATCAACGCATCTGCGTGTAGTTGACCGGCACCCAGCGGTAGCCCTTGCCCTCGATGCGCAGGTGGCCCATGCCGGGGAACTGCAGGTGGGCGCCGCCGACCAGCGCGCCGTCCCTGGCCGCCGCATCGAACAGTTTCTTGCGTGCGGCAGCGGCTGCCTTCTGGTCGCCGTCGAAGCCGATCGTCACCGCCGGGTCCTCGAACTGCACCGCCGCCACGTGGATCAGGTCGCCGATCACGACCATCTTCTGGCCGCCGCTGGTCACGACATAGGTCGTGTGGCCCGGGGTGTGGCCGTGGCCGCCCTGGGCGCGGATGCCGGGCGAGACCTCGACGTCGCCCTCGAAGGGCTTGAATTTGCCCGCTTTCATATAGGGGTCGAGCGCGCTCATCGCGTTCTTGAAGCTGCCTTTCTTGTCTTCCGGCGCCTTGTCCATGTTCGCCTGGCTCAGCCAGTGGTCCGCTTCCGTTTTCGATGCCCGCACGAGCGCGTTCGGAAAGGCCGGTGTCGACTGCGCCAGCAGGCCGCCCAGGTGGTCGCTGTGCATGTGGGTCAGGTAGATTTCGTCGACCTGTTCCGGGCTGTAGCCGGCCGCCTTCATGTTGGCCACCAGTTTGCCCAGTGTCGGCCCGAAGAACACGCCGGCGCCGGTGTCGATCAGGATCAGTTTGCTGCCGGTGTTGATCAGGAAGGCGTTGTCCGAGGTTTCGAGCGGCGCCTTCAGGCGGGCCTTGGCCAGCGTGGCGTTGGTCTTGTCGGCCTTTTGCTGGAGCAGCTTGTCGACCGGCAGGTCGACCGTGCCATCGGACAGCGGCGTGATTTCGAACTCGCCCAGCATCACGCGGAAATAGCCGGGCGCCGGCGTTTTCGCCATCGGCGCTGCGGCAAACGCGGGCATGCAGAGGAAAGCGCAGGCAGCAGCCAGGGTACGCAGGGCGGTGTGTTTCATAGGGTCTCCGTTGGGATGTTGTGGTCGAAAAGACAGGATATCGTAGCGTGGGCACTTGTGCCCACGCCGTCTCACATTCCGCACATGGCAACGCCTCGCGAAAACGGCTCACGAGGCGTGACATGACACCTTCAAACCATCACTTCTTCGCCGCAAACGCCTTCTTCAATGCGTCCGCCGCAAACTGCTCCGCCTCTTTCGCCTTCGGCACCACTGCCCCCATGCCGAAGAACTCGTGCGCGACGCCCTTGTATTCCTTGTAGCTCACCGCCACGCCATCCTTTTTCAGCTTGTCCGCATACGCCTTCCCCTCCGACAGCAGCGGATCGATTTCGGCCGCGACTATCGTCGCCGGCGGCAGGGCCTTCAAGGACGCCGCCTTCATCGGCAGCGCATACGGGCTCGCCGGATCGCCCTGGTAGTGCTTGAAGAACCAGCCCATCATCGCCTTGTTCAATGGCTTGGCATTCTCGTTGCGCTTGTAGGAAGGCGTGTTCATGTCGTCGTTCACGACCGGATACACCAGCAGCTGGTGCAGCGGCAGCGCTACCTTCTTGTCGCGCGCCATCATCGACACGACAGTCGCCAGGTTGCCGCCTGCGCTCTCGCCGCCGACCGCCACGCGGGTCGGGTCGCCGTTAAATTCGCTGGCATGATCGAGCACCCACTGGTAGGCGGCGAAGGCGTCGTTCGGCGCGGCCGGGAACGGGTGTTCCGGCGCTTGGCGGTAGTCGACCGAGACCATGATGGCATTCGCCATCTTCGCCAACGCGCGCGGGCTGGCGTCATACACCTTGGTATCGGCAATCACGAAGCCCCCGCCGTGGTAGTACACCATCACCGGGAACGGACCCTTGCCCTCGGGCGTGTAGATGTGGACCGGGAAGCTGGCCGCGCCGCTGCCGACCGTCATCGTCTTGACCGTGACGCCAGGTTCCGGCGCAGTGGACTTCTTCATGTCAGTCAGGACTTTCTTCACCGCGTCGGCCGGCGTCGGCTGCTTGCGCGCTTCCTGCGGGGTCAGCGTCTCGATCGGTTTCGGGTTCAGCGCTGCGTGGGCATCGAGCACCTTTTGCATATGCGGTTCGGCTTTCGGCGGCGTGGCCGGGGATTGGGCCCAGGCGCTGGGGGCCAGCAGGACGGCGCCGGCGAGCAGCGTGAGTGGCAGAGCTTTCTTCATGGAGGACTCCTTTTTCGTAAAATTTGGCATTATGCGGCGCAACACGCGCCCACGATTACAGAGCGCCAGCTTCGCCGAGGCGAGCCTGCCCGTCCGTGCGCGAACACGCATTTGACGGATTTGATGGGGCGGGACAGTCGTCCAATCGCGTGCATGCACGCACCGAATCGGTGCGGCTCAGCCGGTGCACGCCCGTTTGTGATGTAATTGCACTCTGTGCTTTTTCAAGTGTCATGCGCGCGACATTCACCCAACTGCGCGGCGTGCTGGCCCAGGAAGACCTGCTGCGCGAAGCCGGCCGGGGTGCGCGCCTGCGCCAGTTGCTGCCCGGCGCCGCTGGCGCAACTGGTGCCGCTGCTGCGCGATGGGGCTGTCACCACGTGGCCATTACCGGGAAGGATGGGGCGATGGTGGGGCTGGTCAGCCAGTCGGATTTATTGTACGAACGCGAGGGCTCGAGAGCGGTTCGCCGCCCGGCCCACCCTGCGAGCGTGTGAAAAAATCGCCATGGCGGCGTTGCATTCGTCTCGCCGTACCAGTGCACCGTCTTCGCGGTCCGCCGATGCGGCGCTGCGTCGGGTGGCCGCATTTCTTGCCCGGACGTTTTTTTCACACGCTCTACCTTACGCACCGGCCACGGGTACGCTTGACGCCCGCGCGATGCTATCTTGCCTGGCGCGGCCGATGCTGCGCCACCTGCGTCAGCAGGGTATTGAGCGCACCCAGGTCCACCGGCTTGGCGAACAATTCGTCGAACCCGGCGCCGCGTGCTTCCTGGCGGTCGCGCTCCTGGGCGTAGCCCGTGATCGCGATCAGGACCGCGCCCCGGGTGGCCTGCGCGGCGCGCAGGGCGCGGGCCAGTTCGAAGCCGTCCATCTCGGGCAAGCCGATATCGAGCAGGCAGACGTCGGGGCCGAAGGCGGGCAGCAGCTGCAAGGCGTGCTTCGCCGAGTGGGCGCTCACGACCTCGTGGCCGAAAGCCTGCAGGAACATCGACAGCGTCGCCGCCGCGTCTTCGTTGTCGTCGACGATGCCGATGCGCAGCTGCGAGGGCAGGCTGCGCGGCGCCGGCGGCGCGGTCGCGGACACGGCTTGCGCACCGCGCGCCACGGCCGGCAGGCACACCCGGAAGCTGGTGCCGCGGTCGAACCCGTCGCTGTGCACGCTGACCGTGCCGCCATGCAGCAGCAGCAGGCTTTTTACCAGCGCCAGGCCGATGCCGAGGCCGCCCTGGCTACGGTCCAGTCCGCGTTTGCCCTGCGAGAACAGCTCGAACGCGTCGGCGATCAGCTCCGGCGTCATGCCGATGCCGGTGTCGCGCACCGTGATGACCAGCGTGTCCGGTTCCGCCTCCAGCAGCACCTCGATCGCGCCGCCGTTGGGCGTGTATTTCGCCGCGTTGCTCAGTAAATTCGTCATTACCTGCACCAGGCGCTTGCGGTCGCCCAGCACGATGGCGGGCGCCGGCGCCAGTTGCACCAGCAGCCGGTGCTGGTGCTTCTCGACCAGCGGGCGCACCTGCTCGATGGCGTCGGCAATGACGTCCTTGATGTCGAGTTCGGTCGTCGTCAGATCGACCCGGCCGCGCGTGACCCGCGACACGTCGAGCAGGTCGTCGATCAGGCCGGTCATGTGTTTCGCCTGGCGCGCGATGATGGCGCTGGTGCGGCGCACCGTGGCCGCATCGACCGCATGGCTCGAGAGAATGGCCGCGGCCGAGGTGATCGGCGCGAGCGGGTTGCGCAGTTCGTGCGCCAGCATGGCCAGGAATTCGTCCTTCTTCTGGTCGGCCTGGCGCAGCGCTTCCTCGGCTTTCACGCGGTCGGTGATGTCCATCTGCGCCACCACGGCGCCGACGATCTCGCCGGCTTCGTTGCGGATCGGCGCGCCCGAATTGAGCATGGTGCGGCGTACGCCGGGACTGTCGAAGGATTCGATCTCGATCACCTGGCGCGGCGCCGCTTCGCCGGCCAGCGCCCGCGCCATCGCCCATTCGTCCTCGCGCAGGCGGCGCCCCTGGTTATTCGAGCCGTCGGCCCACCAGCCTTTCCACTCGGCGTAGGCGGCGACGTCGGGCGACATCGGATGCGCGCCCCAGATGCGCCGGTTCTCGGCATTCACGTGCACCACCGCGCCGCCCGCTTCGGCGACAATGATGCCAACCGGGACCGCCTGCAGCAGGGCGTCGAGGCGCTGGCGCTCGCGCTCGGCCTGGCCGGCGATCTCGAGCGCGTGGTGTTGGCTGTCGAGCAGCGCCTGTTCGGCGGCCTTGCGTTCGGTGATGTCGCGGTAGAACACGGCCAGGCCCCCTTCGGCCGGCGCGACGCGAATCTCGCTCCAGTAACGCCGTCCGTCCGGGAACACATACCGCTGTTCGAAGTCGACCGCGATGCGTTCGGCCATCGCGCGCTTGTACTGGCGGCCCACTTCCAGTTCTTCCGAACCGGGCCAGACTTCCCAGTGGCAGCGCCCCAGGATCTCCTCGGCAGTCCTGACTTCGAAGTGCAGCGCGCCGGCGTTGATCTGCTGAACGTGGAAACGCTCGTCGAGCAGGATGAAACCCTCGCCCATGCCGTCGAACAGGCGCTGGCACTGGTCACGTTCACGGCGCAGCGCTTCTTCGATCGTTTCATGCTGCTGCAGCAGTTCGTGCTGCATCCGCACCGCCTTGTGCAGTTCGATCAGGCTCATCACCTGGCGCGCCATCGTTTCCAGCACTTGTTCCTGCTGCGCCGTCAAGCCCTGCGGACGCGGCGCCAGGTCGAGCACGCACAAGGTGCCCAGCGCCACACCCTCGGGCGTCGTCAGGAGTTCGCCGGCATAGAAGCGCAGGCCGGGCGCGCCCGTGACGAGGGGATTGCATTCGAGGCGCGCATCGAGAAGGGTATCGGGCACGATCATCCGGCCTTGCTGGAGCAGGGCGAACTTGCAGATCGAGTCGTCGAGCGGCATCTCGCGCGTGCCCAGCCCGACTTCCGACTTGAACCACTGGCGGCCTTCGGCCAGCAAGTTGACGGCGACGATCGGGGCGTCGAGCAGCTGGCCGACCAGGGTGACGATGTCGTCGAAGGCGCGCTCGGGCGGCGTGTCGAGGATGCCGTAGGCGTCCAGCACCGCGAGGCGCTCGCGTTCGGTGCGGGCAGGGAAGGGCGCGTTCATCAGCGGGAGTCTGGTCAAAAAGTAAAGATGCAGGGATGATACGCGCTCTGCGGGCGCGCAGGTGTGGATGTGTGTAAATGGAGACGGAAGGGCATGGACATCCTTGGCCACCGGCCAGGCAACGGCCGGTGGCTTGAAACGCGGACGAAAAAAAACCGGGAGATCCCGGTTTTTGCGCGCGATGAGAGCCGCTTACGCCGCGTCAGCCCCGCAGCACTTCTTGAACTTCTTCCCGCTGCCGCAAGGGCAATCGTCGTTGCGGCCGACTTTCGGCGTCTCGTGGCGCACGGTTTCCACTGCGGCCTTGCGCAGCGGCAGCCAGTAGCGATAGATCGCCGGCAGGTTCGCTTCGATTTCCAGGGCCAGCTGGTGCGCCTTGACCGGGTCTTCGACCAGCGGCAGTTCGGCTTCCTCGATCTCATCGGCCCCTAACAGGTAGAGCGGGCGCATCAGTTCGGCGACTTCCGACTTCCAGACCGGCTCCCACGATCCCGGGCGCAATTCCATGCCTTCCCAGAAGCCCCAGCACCAGGCTTCGCCGTCGATCAGGGTCTGGCCGTTGTGCTCGTGCTCGCAGTACAGCGGCTCGAACTCTTTCGGCGCGACTTCGAAGGTGATCAGGACTTCGTTCATGAAGCGCATGATCAGGTTCAGGATGCGCTCTTCTTCCTTGGCGTTCTTCCACTTCGGGACGGCGCTGTCTTCCTGGCCCCAGACGCGCGGCAGCCATTCGGCCGGCATGATGGTTTCCGGTCCGATCGCGATCGCGGTCAGGTAGCCGTGCAGGGTGTCCATCGTCATCGCATCTTCCGGGCTGCGCTCGGAGAGGAGGAACTGGTCGAGTTCGTCGAATTCTTTTTCGGTCAGGGGCTGTTCGAGTTGCATGAGGGGCTCATATTTCGGTGAAGTCTGCCAGTTTAACGCGTGCGCGCTGGTATGCGTACGAAATAAGGTGGTCCGCCGTACAATGGCGACATGGATAAAGAGTCTACTTCAGCGGAATTATCGGCGGCGCACCCGTTTTCGAGCCTTGATCCGGCCCGCGTGCTGGACGCCGTCGATAGCGTCGGCCTGCACGGCGACGGCCGCCTGCTGGCCTTGAACAGCTATGAAAACCGGGTCTACCAGGTGGGCCGCGACGAGGGCGATCCGGTGGTCGTCAAGTTCTACCGCCCGAACCGCTGGAGCGACGCCGCCATCCTGGAAGAACACGCTTTTGTCGCCGCACTGGTCGAACGCGAAATCCCGGTGGTGCCGGCCATGACGATCGACGGCCGCAGCCTGCACGAATTCGACGGTTTCCGCTTCGCCGTCTTCCCGCGCCGCGGCGGCCGCGCGCCCGAACTGGGCGACCCCGCCACCCTGGAGTGGATGGGGCGCTTCATCGGCCGCATCCATGCGGTCGGGGCAATCCAACCGTATGCGCTGCGTCCCGAGCTGAACCCGCACACCTTCGGGCGCGAGCCGTTCGACTACCTGCTCAGGCACGACTTCATCCCGCTCGAATTGCGCGCGACCTATGCCAGCGTGGCTGAACAGGCGCTGGCGGGTGTGGCCCGCTGCTACGAGCGCGCCGGCAGCCTGCCGCTGCTGCGCCTGCACGGCGACTGCCATGGCGGCAACGTGCTCTGGACCGGCGACGGTCCCCATTTCGTCGACTTCGACGACAGCCGCATGGGGCCGGCGGTGCAGGATTTGTGGATGCTGCTCTCGGGCGAGCGTATCGACATGGTGCGTCAGATGGCCGACGTGCTGGCCGGCTATGAAGACTTCTGCGATTTCGATCCGCGCCAGCTCTACCTGGTCGAAGCCCTGCGCACCCTGCGCCTGATCCACTATGCCGGCTGGCTGGCGATGCGCTGGGACGATCCGGCTTTCCCGGCGGCGTTTCCCTGGTTTAATACACAACGTTATTGGCAGGATCGTATTCTCGAGCTGAGGGAGCAGGTCGCCCTGATGGACGAACCACCGCTCTGGCCCGTTTAGCGCGCCTGATAACGCCCTCATGGCGGCCTTGCATCGTCTCGCCGTATTAGCGTACTGTCTTCGACGACGCGCCTTGCCCTGAGGGTGTTCTCAGGCGCGCTGGCCCCCCATTTTTAAAGGCCGAATTGCGAGCATTTCATCGCGCAGTTCCGAATGCCATGATCGTCGGGTTTCGTTGATAATGAAACTGCGCAAGCTGCGCTTTTGAACAACGAGAATGATCATGGAACAAGCACCACACGACGACACCGACTTCACGATCGACATGCCGGCCTCGAAGGTCCAGCACGTCCCGGCGCCCGCGCCCGCGCCTGAGCGCGGCCCGCTGGAAAAGGCCGCGATCAAGGAAGCGATCGCCCGCGTGGAAGCCGAGGCCAAGGCCAACGTCGCCGCCGAAACGCGTGCCCATGCCGAGGCGCGCGCCCGCTCGCTGGCCGAGGAACGCGCGGCGCTCGACGCCGCCGCCGCTGCCGCCGCCCTGGCCAATGCCCAGGCCTCCGAAGAAGTCATCGAACTCAACCGCGACCGCCTGGAAACCCTGCGCGCCGCCGCCCAGGCCTCGACCGAGCGCCTGGAAGCGATACGCCTGGAAACGGCCGAACTGCGCGCCCGCGTCCAGGCCGACACCGAAGGGCGCTTCGCGGTCGAAGCGCGTTCGCGCGCGGCTGACGAAGCACGCCGCCGCGCCACCGAGCAGATGCAAGCCGAGGCGGCGATGGCGCAGCAAGCCGCGCGCGCCGCCGAAGACTTGTTGGTGGAAACCGAGGAAGCACGGCGCCAGGCTGCCGAGCGCGTCGCCGCCGTCCAGGCAGCGCGCGAGGAAGTACTGCACAGCGCCAGCGCCGACGCCAGGGTGGCGGTGCTGGCGCGCGAGCGCGAGCGGGCCGAAAAGGCAGCCCGCCAGACCGCCGAGAAACTGGCGCAGGTCGAAGCCGAAGCGCTGGAACTGGCCCTGCAGCGCGAGCGCGCCGACCAGGTGGCCCTCAGCTCGGCCTTCGCCCGGGCGACGGCCGAAGCGCGCGCCCTGGAAGAAGCGCGGGCGCTGGCGCACGTCGAACACGAACGCGAATCGATCGCCCAGTCCCAGGCCGATTCGACCAGGATTGCGGCCGATACCCTGCGCACGCGCCTGCAGCTGGAAAAGGAACTGCGCGACGCCGCGATCCACCGCGAACGCCTCGAACAGACCGCCGCCGCGACTGCCGAAGCCCGGCGCGAAGCCGAAGCGCGCATCGCGGTCGCCACCGAAGCGCGCATCGAGGCCGACCGCAAACTGCGCGAGATCGCCCTTTCGCGCGCCGAAGCCGAACACGAAGCGGGGCAGCAGGTGGAAGTGCGCCTGCAGGCCGAAGCGGCAGCCTTCGAACACGCACGCCAGCGCGCCGAGGCCGACCGCCTGGCCGCGCTGGCCGCCGAAGCGGATGCGCGCGAACAGGAGCGCGAACGTGCGCTGGCCGAAGAGCGCGCGGCCCAGGCCCAGGCGGGGGCCGACGCGCGTGAGCGCACGAATGCCGCGACGAGCGCCGAACTGGCGCTGGCCGCCGAAGCGGTCGAACAGGAACAGCAGGGCGCGCAGCTGGCTGAACGCCGCGCCAGGGAAGCCGAATTGCTGGCCGGCGCCGAGCGTGGCCGTGTCGAGGCCGAAAGCGCGGCGCTGGCCCGGCTCGAGGAGCGCCTGCAGGCCGAGCGCGCCTTGACCGAAGCGGCCACGGCCCGTGCCGACGCCGAAGCCGCCCAGGCAAGCTTGCTGCGCGAGCAGGGCGAGGCCGAGCAACGCGCCGCTGACGCGCAGCAGGCGGCGTTGGCCGCAAAGCGGATCGAGGCTGCCAAGGTCTTCGAGGAATCCGCGCACGCGCAAGCGGCAGCGGCGGCGGCGCAAGCCGGGGCGGCGGCCGCCACCGAACTGGCGCGCCTGCAGGCCGAACGGCTCGAAGGCGAACAGGCGCGCCTGCTGGCAACTGAAGCCGCCCTCGAAGCCGAACGCGAGGCGGTCGAGGCCGGGCGCGAAGCCCTGGCCCAGGCCGAACAGCAACTGGCGGCGCAGCGTCAGCAACTCGATTTCGACACGCGCGCGAATGCCGCCGCGGCGGCGCGCCTGGCGTCCGAACAGGAAGCGGCGCTGGCCGCGCGGGTGGGCATGGAAGCCGAGGAAGAAGCGGCGCGCCTGGCGCGCGAGCACGAGCAGGCCGCCTCGAGCGCGGCGCAGGCCTCGCTCGAAAAACGCGACGCCCAGCGCGCGCTGCTCGAGCATGCGCAAGCCCACGCCGCCATGCAGCGCCGCACCGCGGCGACCACGCACCAGATGGCCGCCGCCCGCCGCGAATTGCTGGAACTGGAGACGAAGCGCCTCGAAGAGCAGGCGGCCGAGCTGTCCGCGACCGAGGACGTCATCAACGAGCGCAAGGCCGAAGCCCGCCAGCGCACCGCGTCCGAAAACATCACCCGCGAAGTGCTCGGACGCCTGAAGAAGCAGCCGTCGGCGCAGCAGGCCGCGGCCAGGCTGGCCGAGGTGATCATGAACCAGAGAAGGACGGGCGCCGAGTAGGGTGGTCGCTGTGTGGTACTGGCAGTTAGCCAGCCCCACTGCCCACGCGGTACGGCGCATGTGCGCTCGCTGACGATTGCAATTTACCTGCAGGGTGGACGGGTCCCCCGCCCACCCTGCATCCCTCCGATTGATAGCCGCGACATATCACCCGCAAGCGGTGATACATCTTAAATATCACTGCGCCAATTTCGGCGCTTCGCTCGGCGACACCGGCGACTGCGGCCCGGTATTTACGCTATTGACGAAATACTCGGTCTCGCCGAAGCAGCTGGTCGGCACGCCCTTGTGCTGCTCGTAGCCGATCTCGACGCGCTGGCCCATGGTCGACTGCAGCTTTTGCACCAGCCTGTCGTCGCGCACGGTGAAGGTGAAGCGCTCGGGAATCGCGCCGGGCATGCTCGAGAGCAGGATTTCGCCTTCCCAGGTTTTGCAGAGCCAGCCCTTTTTCGAGAACTTCTGCAGGTAGCCGGCCCGCGTGCCTTCGGAATACGACCAGGTCAGCGCGAACCAGGTATAAAGTCCAAAGATCACCACCAGGGCGGCGATGAGGGATAGCAGGATGGCGATGGCGCGTTGCGGCAGTGCTTTCGGCATGGTTGTTCTGGTTCGATCAGGATGGAAGGGGACGCTCAGCGGCGCGGTGGACCCCATTCTGCCATGCGCCGCCCGATTGTCAAAATGGCAGGGCGAACGCCGCCACACATCAGGCGATCTCGGCCTTGTCCCGTGCTTCCTCCAGCGCCACACGCTTGCGGTGGCGTACCGAGGACCACAGCGACACCAGGATGAAGGCCAGCCCCGACAGCCCCGTGAACCATTCCGGAATGTGATAGTGCACGCCGGCGAACATGATCAGGGCCAGGATGCCGATCGCGTAATGGGCGCCATGCTCCAGGTACACGAATTCCTGCAGCGTGCCCTTGTAGACCAGGAACACGGTCAGCGAGCGCACGAACATCGCGCCGATCGCCAGGCCCAGCATGATGATGACGACGTCATTGGTAATGGCGAACGCGCCGATCACGCCGTCAAAACTGAACGAGGCGTCCAGCACTTCCAGGTACAGGAAGCCGCCGATGCTGCCCTGGGAAATCATCTTGCCGATGGTCGGGTCTTCTTCCTCTTCCTCGAGCAGGCTGCTGATCCAGTCCACGCCCACATACACGAGCAAGCCGACGACGCCGGAAATGAGTACGTCGAGCTTGCGCCCCTCGGGCATCAGGCTCATCGCGCCGAACACGGCCAGCAGGGTCAACAGGATGCCCAGGCCTTCGGTGCCGTACTTGCCGAGCTTTTCCTCGATCCAGCCGAGCCAGTGCAATTCTTTTTCGCTGTCGAACAGGAAGTTCAGGAAAACCAGCAGCAGGAACGCGCCGCCGAAGGCCGACACCTCGGCATGGTGCTCGGTCAGGTGGCGCGAATATTCCTGCGGGGTCTTGATCGCCATGTCCCAGACGTCGAACAGGCCCAGGCCGGTGGCCACCGACACGATCACCAGCGGAAACAGCAGGCGCATGCCGAACACGGCCACCAGGATGCCGACCGTGAGGAAGAGCTTGCGCCAGAATTCGTTCCAGTTGCGCAGCACCGAGGCGTTGACCACCGCGTTGTCGAAGGAAAGCGACACTTCCAGTACCCCCAGCACCGCCGTGATCCACAAGGCGCCGAGCATGCCTGACACGCCGCCGTGCTGGTAGCCCCACCAGCCGGCAACGCCCATCAGCAACACGGTAACCGCGAACGACAGCCTGAAGTGACGCATGTTCATTCCTTGGTATTGGTTGAAATGCCACAGTTTCAGGAATCTTAACCGCAGCCGGGGCTGCACGGCGCAGCGTAGGTCGCCGTAGGGCATTGCTTCTGCGATAATTCTGCCCGGCATATGCATCTACCCGGACAAGGATTTCATGGACTACGCTTACCTCATCACGCCCTTCCTGACCTGGGCCGTCGTCGGCCCGATCAAATTCCTGATCAGCAGCGCGCGCCAGCGGCGCTGGACCTTCAATCTGGTCGGAAATGGCGGCTTTCCCAGCAACCATAGTTCGGTCGTGAGCGCCATGGCGACCCTGATCGCCCTGCGCGAGGGAATCGATCACCCGGCCTTCGGCGTGGCCGTGACCCTGGGTTTCATCGTCATGATCGACGCCAACAGCCTGCGCCAGCACGTGGGACGCCAGGCCGCCGCCATCAACCGCCTGGCCGTGGCCGTGACCGGCCACACGACGCTGCGCGAACGCATGGGCCATACCCTGGTCGAAATCTGCGGCGGCATCGTCACCGGCATCGGGATGGGTTTCCTGATTCAGAATATTTTCAGTAGTTGATTTCCTTGCGGTCCGGGCAATGCCCGGGCCGCAAGCAGCCTCCGTGCGGCCGTCAGCGCCGCCCAGCGCCCAGCGCGGCATTTCGTCACATACGTATGCAGCTCATCGCGCCATTTCGCAGTTCATCCCTTCAAAATAACAACGGGCGGGATCGTCAATTGACGGGTGGGGCCGCCTCCTAGATACTGCGCGCTGACAGTTTCCATCTAATTTTTATAAGTCATCAAGTCCAACTGGGAGATTCCTCAATGCTGCGCAACACTTTACTCGTCCTTGCCATCGCGTCCGCCCTCGGCGCCTGCAGCAAGGAGGCCAAGGATCCGGCCAAGCCGGACGGCAAGGCGACGGCCAGGGCCGACCAGACGGACACCAAGCCGAGCCAGCTATCGGTTGCTCCGCAGGACTTGCTGACGGTCTCGAACGATGCGCTCGCCTCCGGTCCGGTCATCACCGGCTCGATCCAGCCTGAACGCCGCGCCGACCTGCGCGCTGAAGTCTCGAGCGTGGTACTGCAGGTACTCAAGGAAAATGGCGAACCGGTCAAGCGCGGCGACGTGCTGGTCAAGCTCGACGAAACCGCGATCCGCGACACCCTGGTCTCGGCCGACGCCGGCGTGCGCGCCGCGGGCCAGGCACTCGACCAGGCCAATCGCCAGCTCGAGCGCCTGAAAACCCTGCGCGCCTCGGGCATGACCTCGGCCGCGGCCCAGGACGAAGCCGAAGTGCGCCGCAACACTGCCCAGAGCGAATTGTCGTCGGCCAAGAGCCGCGCAGCACTGGCGCGCCAGCAAATTGCCCGCACCCAGGTGCGCGCGCCTTTTGATGGCATCGTCAGCGACCGCAAGGTCTCGAGCGGCGACACCGCCACCATCGGCAAGGAACTGGTCAAGGTCATCGACCCGACCAGCATGCGCTTCGAAGGCCGGGTCTCGACCGACAAGATCAGCACGATCAAGGTCGGCCAGGCGGTCAAATACCACATCAACGGCTACGGCACCCAGCAGTTCACGGGCGTGGTCAAGCGCATCGACGCCTCGGCGAATAACATCACGCGCCAGGTCGAAGTGCTGGTGGGCCTGACCGGCGAACAGCCGCGCGTGGCGGGCCTGTACGCCGAAGGCCGGATCGATGCCGAAAGCGCGAACGTGCTGATGCTGCCGGAAAGCGCCATGGTGAAAGCCGGCGACAAGACCTATACCTGGCGCGTCAAGGGTGGCCTGCTGTCGAAAGTCGACCTCCAGACCGGCATGCGCGACCAGCGCACCGGCAACATCGAGATCAAGGCGGGCCTGGCGGCCGGCGACACCGTGCTGCGCAACCCGAGCTCGAACCTAAAGGACGGCCAGAAAGTGGAACTGACGGGCAGCGCGCCACGCGTGGCCAGTGCCGCCACCGCTCCAGCCAAAGGGAACTAAGCCATGTTCCTGTCCAACTTCGCTGTCAAGAAGCCGATCGCGACGATCGTGCTGATCCTCGGCATGATGTGCATGGGTTTACTCGCCCTGTCGAAACTGCGCGTCAACCAGAACCCCGACGTCGAGATCCCGCTCATCGTCGTCACGATTCCCTATCCGGGCGCGTCCCCGGAGACGAGCGAGCGCGAGATCATCAACCGCCTGGAAAAGCAGATGCTCAGCGTGCCGGGCGTTACCGAGGTGGAATCGTATGCGCGCGAAGGCAGCGCCACGCTCGAGCTGCAGTTCGACTTCAAGCGCAACCTGATCGAAGCCTCCGACGACGTGCGCAACGCTATCTCGGCGGTGCGCTACAAGCTGCCCACGGAGATGCGCGAGCCGATCCTGCGCCGCATCGATCCGTCCTCGCAGCCGATCATGGGCCTGGCGCTGTCCTCGAAAGGGCAGTCGCACGCCGAACTGTCGCGCCTGGCCGAAGACACGCTGGCCGACCGCTTCCGCGCCATCGAAGGCGTGTCCACCGTCAACGTCAACGGCGCCCTGCGCCGCGAACTCTCGGTCCTGCTGCGTGCCGATAAACTGCGCGAATACAACGTCTCGGTGGGCGAAGTGGCCGCTGCCCTGCGCAACCAGAATACGAATGCGCCGGTCGGCAAGGTGCGCGGCGAGCTCGACGAAAAGGGTATCCGCCTGATCGGCCGCATCGAGCGTCCCGAGGACTTCTCGCAAGTGGTCGTCAAGCGCAGCGGCGACACCATCGTGCGCCTGAACCAGGTCGCCGAAATCCAGGACGGCTTCGCCGATATCGACAGCGCGTCCAGCCACAGCGGCAATCCGAACGTCGGCATCCAGGTGATCCGCTCGCGCGACGCCTCGACCGTGTCGATCGCCAAGAAAGTGCGCGAGGAAGTCGCCGCCATCAACAAGGACCTGCCGAAGGGTACCGAACTGACGATCACCCGCGACGGCGGCAACGAGGCACAAAGCAGCCTGAACAACGTGATCGAGTCGCTGGTATTCGGCGCCGTGCTGACCGTGTTCGTGGTGTATGCCTTCCTCAATTCGTGGCGCTCGACCCTGATCACCGCGCTGTCGCTGCCGACCTCGGTGCTGGCGGCCTTCATCGCCGTCTGGCTGTGCGGCTTCACGCTCAACTTCATGACCCTGCTCGGGCTGTCGCTGGCGATCGGCGTGCTGATCGACGACGCCATCGTGGTGCGGGAAAACATCGTGCGCCACATGGAAGCGGGCGCCGACCGCCGCACGGCGGCACTGGTGGGCACCTCCGAGATCGGCATGGCGGTGGCGTCGACGACGTTCTCGATCATGGCCGTGTTTATTCCGGTGGCCTTCATGCCGGGCATCTCGGGCGAATGGTTCCGTCCTTTCGCGCTGACCGTGACCTGCTCGGTGCTGGTGTCGCTCTTCATTTCCTTCACGCTCGACCCGATGCTGTCGGCCTACTGGGGCGACCCTCCGGGCCACCACCATGCGCCGAAGAAGGGCATCTCCAAAGTGCTGGGCCGCTTCAACGACTGGTTCGACAGCCAGGCCACGCGCTACGGCAACGTGATCGCCTGGGCGCTGCACCACCGCCGCTGGATGGGCTTCATCGCCCTGGCCAGTTTCGCCGGCGCGATCGCGCTGCAGGTCACGATGGGCGGCACCAGCTTCCTGCCCAAGGGCGACGGCAACAAGATCATGATCGAGGTGCGCACCCCGGCCTCGTCGAGCCTGCAGTACGCCCGCCTGAAGATGGAACAGGCGGCGGTGCTGGCCCGCAGCATGCCTGAAACCCAGGCGACCGACAACGTGATGCGTTCGAACGGCGGCTGGATCTATATCGAGATCGGCAAGCGCAACACCCGCCAGCGTACGGCGGCCGCGATCGGCGCTGAGCTGCGCGGCAAGGTGGCCCAGCTGGTGGGCGCCGAATTCACCGTGATCGATGACCTCAACGGCGGCGGCAAGCCGGTGCAGATCGAATTCACCGGCGCCGATTCGCGCAAACTCATGGAGCTGACCTCGGCCTACATGGAAAAGCTGCGCCAGGTGCCGGGTGCGGTCGACGTCACGCTGTCGCAGCAGGATCCGAAGAACGAGCTGCAGATCGAGCTCGACCGAGGCTTGGCCAATTCGATGGGCGTGTCCGTCGGCGACGCCGCCACCGCGCTGCGCGTGGCCTTCGCCGGCATCGAGGTGGGCGACTGGGTCGACCCGACCGGCGAGACGCGCGACGTTGCGGTGCGCCTGCATCCGGACGATCGCGTCAACATCGAGAACATCGAGCGCCTGCCGATCGCCATTGCCGGCACCAATATGATGGTGCCGCTCGAGCAGATTGCCCGCATCAGCATGGGTAAGGGTCCATCGGAAATCATCCACAAAAATGGCAAGCGCGTGATCACGGTCTCGGCCAACGCGCAGGGCCGTTCCAGCGGCGAAGTCACGGCCGACGCCATGAAACTGGCCAAGACCTTCGACTTCCCGCCGGGCTATGGCCTGGCGCTGGGCGGCGCCGGCAAGGACCAGGCCGAACTGTTCGGCGAGATGACCATCGCGCTGCTCAGCGGCATTGGCCTGATGTACCTGATCCTGGTGATGCAGTTCGGCTCGTTCACCGCGCCGCTGGGCGTGATGATGTCGCTGCCGCTGTCGCTGATCGGCGTGGTGCTGGCCCTGCTGCTGACCGGCGGCACCCTCAACCTGATGAGCTTTATCGGCATCATCATGCTGATGGGTCTGGTGGCGAAGAACGCGATCCTGCTGCTCGACGCGGCCCGTGGACTGGAAGCGGAAGGCTATGGCCGCGAAGACGCGCTGATGAAGGCCGGCCGCATGCGCCTGCGCCCGATCCTGATGACGACCTTCGCGCTGATCGCCGGCATGCTGCCGGTCGCACTGGCGCTGGGTCCGGACGGCAAGTTCTACCAGCCGCTGGCCGTCGCCATCATCGGCGGCACGATCACTTCGACCTTCCTGACGCTGCTGGTGGTGCCGACGTTCTACGACAGCATCGAGATCGCACGTGACCGCATGGCCGCCAAGTTCCATCGCCGTGCCGAGCGCTACTCGGGCTTCCTGGCTTTCCTGGCGACCTTCGTCGAAGCGATCCTGACGCTGACCTTCGTTCGCCTGGTCTATCGCCTGGTAGTCAGCGGTTTCCGTTTCCTCACCGGCCGTGGCCGGGCCAGGACGGTAACGCTGGCGAAAGCGCCGGCGAGCAAGGTAACCGAAGGCGTGTAATCCAGCCGGGTGTGATTCAGCCCCAAATAAAAAAACCCGCGCAAGCGGGTTTTTTTTGTTCGTCATGGTTGACGCATGCGGCTTGTTAATGAATGCTGCCCGCGCCGCCGGCGCCGGGCCTGGTGGAAGCCGGACCGGTGCCGGTGGTGTTGCCTGTGTGACCGCTGGTCGGCTTGCCGGCGTCCGGCGCCGGCTGCATCGGGGCGCCGCCAGGATTGGCGCCGCCGGTCGTGTTGCCGCTGCCGTCGACCGGCTTGACCCCGTCGAAGCCGCTGGCGCCGCCCGTCGCGCCGACGCTGGTCTTGTCGCTGCTTTCCTCTTTGCCCACGGTGCGCGGCGTGTTGTTGGTGTCGTACTCGGTCGAGGACAGGCCCGCATTGCCCGCATTGCCGGTGGCGCCGCTGACGCCGGCTGCGGCGCCCGCGCCCGTGCCTTCGACCCGGTTCGTCACTTCGGCGGCGTCGCCGGCGCCGCCGATACCCGAATCCTTCTTGGTGCAGGCGCCGAGCATGGCGGCGAGGAGGGCGGCGGTCAGGACGATTTTCGGTACTTTGTGCATGGTGTTCATGGTGAAACTCCTTCGTGATTCGAATGGCTGGCCGCTGCTGTGCCCGAGGCAAGCAGCCGGTGCGGTGACTGGGTTTTATTCTGGCATGGAGCGCGCGCGGTGGACTGTGCGTTGTTTGACAGAGCGAAACAACTAGTCAGCGCGGCCGTTCCCCTACGGCGGTGATGCCAAGACCGCATTCCATGTGTACGTTTCCGCCGGAAAACGTGCGAGCGAACGATCGGTGCCATGTATGCCAGAGACGCACGCAACGGGTGGGCACGGATGAAGTGCCCACGCTACCTTACGCTGCCGCCAACGAAAAAAACCGCCGGAGGGCGGGATGGCTGCTTGATCGACCGGCATTCCAGCGCAGGCCGGGATGAACACCGCCGGCCGGACGCAAACGCGGAGCCCGCGTTGTGGGGCTCCGCTTTGCTGGCAGACAAGTGCGTGATTAGCGGCCAGTGCCCGTGGTGCCGGTGCCCGTGGCGGTGCTGCCCGCGGTGCCGGTGCCGGTCGAATCGGTATTGCCGGTGGTGCCGCCAGCGCCGGTCACGCCGGTCGTGCCCGAGGTGCCGCTGGTGCCGGTGGCGCCAGTGGTACCCGTTGCTCCGGTGCCGGAACTGCCGGTGCCGCTCGATTCGCCCATGGTGCCGGTCGTGCCGGTGGTGCCGGTGCCCATGGCGCCGCTACCCGTGGTGTCGCCAGTGGTGCCCATGGCGCCCGTACCGGTGGTGCCGGTGCCGGTTGCGCCGGCGCCGGTATCACCCATGGTGCCGGTGGTGCCCGTGGTGCCGCTCGTGCCCGAGGTCGAGCTCGGGGTGGTTGCCGATGTATCGCCAGCGGTGCCGGCCGTATCGTTCTTCTTGCAAGCGCCCAGCATTGATGCCAGCAGGGCTGCGGTCAGCAGGATTTTTGGTGCTTTGGTGATTGCGTTCATTGTTTACACTCCTCGTTCACGTCTATCTTGTGCCGAAGTCTCCAGGTGAGGCGGTGGAGAACAACGGCGCCATTTCGGTCTGCGCTATGAACCTCTTGTCGGAAGCATCGATTGCGCAATGCCGCCTGTGCTCATTAGCAAAAACCTTAGGGAACCGACGCAACACGCGGCCCCATTCAGTGCACGAATTCGACTGAAAAAATTAGACTGCCCTGGCTATCGCCAGTTCGTCGAATCGTGCACTTCTTGCTGTATTCCGCGATACCGCTTGCGGATTTTGATGCCGGTCGAACAGTTTACTGTTTAAACCGGCCCCCTGCCTTCAGCAGATGGTGGTTGCAGGAACCTGGTTTTTCCAGGTTCCTTCGCGTTGCCCTCCTCGCGGCCGGCAATGGATTCGAGTAGTGCGGGGATCTCGTTCGGGATCTCGCGCGCCAGGTAGCCGAGCACGCCCATGCGCCCGGCCAGTCGCTCACCGGCGCGGGCATGCAGCGCCACGCCCCAGCAGGCAGCCTGTTCAAGCGTCGCGCCGCGCGCGGCGAGACCGGCGATGATGCCCGCCAGCGTGTCGCCCGAGCCGGAAATGGCCAGGCCCACGTTGCCGCCTTCGTGCTGCCACATGTCGCCCTGGGGCGTGGCGATCACGGTGCGCGCGCCCTTCAGGGCGACGACGGCATTCCAGGCCGTGGCCGAAGCCAGCGCCCGGGAGTCGGGTTCGCAGGCGATGTCGTTTTTTTCGATGCCGGTCAGGTGCGCCATTTCGCCACAGTGGGGCGTGACGATAACGGGCTGGGGGAAGCGGAAGGCTTCTCCCGGCGCCCAGCCCTCGGGTGCGTGCAGCAGGGTGCCCATGGCGCAGGCGTCGAGCACGACGGCGGTGTTGCTGCCCTGCATGCGTTCGAGCAGGCCGTGCACCAGTTCGGCGGCGGCGGCTTCGTCCTGCATGCCCGGACCGATGAGCACGGCGTTGACGCGGTCGGCCAGCGGGTCGAGGCGGGCGATCGCTTCCGGCAGGAAACCGCCGGCCTCGGTCTCGGCCAGGCCGATGACGCGCGCCTCGGGCATGGCCAGCGCCACGAGCTGGGCCACGCTGGCGCCGGTGGCGACGGTGAGCTTGCCGGCGCCGGCACGCAGCGCGGCGGTGGCGGCCAGGATGACGGCGCCCGGCATTTCACGCGAGCCGCCCAGCACCAGCACATGGCCGCGCTCTTCCTTGTCGCCCTCGGCACCCGGTATCGGCAGCGGCCAGTCGCGCAGCAGTTGCGTGGTGACGTCATGCACGGCCGGAGCGGCGTGAATCGTATTCATGGGCGGCCTCAGGCTTTTGGTGCGGTCGGCACGTCTTTGCCGACCGTGACCGGGGTACCGGTCGCTTCGAGCGGCGCGACGAAATTGACGAGGCGGACGACCAGCCGGCCGTGCTTGCCCTGGATGGGATCGAAGGCGTAGGAGGTGACCGAGCAGTTCGGCACGTCGCCGGCGCGGTCGAAGGCGAGGATGCTCGCTTCGTCCAGGCGCTCGATCAGGTAGCGGAAACAGTTGACGATGACCTGGTGCGCGACGATGACGACGCGCTCGTGGCAGTAGTCGCGGCTCAGGGTGTCGAGCACGCTGCGCAGGCGCAGGATGACGTCGCACCAGCTTTCGCCGCCCGGCGGGCGGAAATAGAACTTGCCGACGTGCTGGCGCTGGGAATACAGGTCGGGATATTTGTGCGCGATGCCGTGCGTGGTGAGGCGGTCGAGGATGCCGAATTCCTTTTCGCGCAGGCGTTCGTCGGCGTTGATGGCCAGCAGCGAATCGCGCTCGAGGCGACGGATGAGGATTTTAGCGGTCTCGGCGGCGCGCACGTAGGGCGAATGCAGCACGACGTTCGGGCGTTCGTTTTGCGGCAGGCTGGCAAACCAGGAAGCGAGGGCTTCGGACTGGCGGTTGCCCAGTTCGGACAGGGGGACGTCGACGTCGCGTTCGGCGATGTCGATTTCATGCCCGGCAGCAGCCTCGGCGAGGTCACGTGCGACATTGCCTGCGCTTTGCCCGTGCCTGATCAGCCAGATTTCTTGAGGCCACTTTTGATCCATTACCTGCCCATTGTTGATGTTGACATGACATCATCATAGACGGATTCGGCAAGGGGTCCGCGCACGATTCCGTGCGCAAACTATTGACTTTTTTTAAACTCGGGCGGCTTGTTCTTCCCCGTCCAGATTGGTTTCCGCGTCGCTATTAAATACCCCCATGTCGGTGGCGCCGAGCGCGCGCGCCGTCAGCGTGCCGGCGGTAATCGAGCCGCTGACGTTGAGCGCCGTGCGGCCCATGTCGATCAGCGGCTCGATCGAGATCAGCAAACCGGCCAGCGCCACCGGCAGGTCGAGCGCGGAGAGCACGATCAGGGCGGCGAAGGTGGCGCCGCCGCCGACGCCGGCCACGCCGATCGAACCGAACACGACGATCGCCAGCAGCGGCAGGATGAAGCTGGCGGTCCACGGATCGATGCCGACCGTCGGCGCGATCATCACGGCCAGCATGGCCGGGTAGATGCCGGCGCAGCCGTTCTGGCCGATGGTGGCGCCGAACGAGGCAGCGAAGTTGGCGATGCCTTCGGGCGTGCCCAGGCGCGAGGTCTGGGTCGCCACGCTCATCGGAATGGAACCGGCGCTGGTGCGCGAGGTGAAGGCAAAGGCCAGCACCGGGAAAATCTTCTTCAGGTAACGCGCCGGGTTCAGGCCGCTGAGCGCGACGAGCAGCAGGTGCACGCCGAACATCAGGATGATGGCGCTGTACGAGGCGAGCACGAAGCCGAGCAGGTTCAGGATGTCCTGCAGGCTCGAACCGGCCACCACCTTGGCCATCAGCGCGAACACGCCGTAGGGCGTCAGGCGCAACACCAGCGTGACCATGCGCATCACGATGGTATGAGCGACGTGCACGAAATGGCTGAAGGAAGCGAACTCGTTCGGCTTTTTCAGCGCGATCCCGGTCGCGGCCAGGCCGACGAACACCGAGAAGAACACGACGGCAATGGTCGAGGTCTTGCGCGCGCCCGTCATGTCGAGGAAAGGGTTCGCTGGAATAAAGGAGAGCAGCATCGAAGGCAAGGAAATTTCCTTGGCCGCCGAGAGCGAACCCTGCAGGTATTCGCCGCGCGCCACTTCCGCCGCCGAGGCGGTGAGGCCGACGGCGGTGAGGCCGAACAGCTTGGCCATCAGGATGCCGATCATGGCCGCCACCGCCGTGGTCGCGATCAGGATGCCGATCGTCAGCGCGCTGATCTTGCCGAGCGAAGCGGCGTCGCGCAGTTTGAGGATGGCGCCGACGATCGAGACCATGATCAGGGGAATGACGATCATCTGCAGCAGCTTCACGTAGCCGCTTCCTAATACGTCCAGCCAGGCATTCGTGGCGGCGATGACGGGAGAACCCGCGCCGTGGATCGCCTGCAGCGCCGCGCCGAGCAGTACGCCCAGGCCCAGGCCGGTGAAGACGCGCTTGGTAAACGACGCGTGGGTCGCCTGCATGCGGTAGAGCAGGGCGCAGACAAGCAGGGCGACGGTCAGGTTCAGGATCAGGGGCAGGGTCATGGCGTTTTTTCGGATGGCAGGGCAGGGTCAGCCGGAGCATTTTATAGACAAACCGCTCGCGCTGCAGAAAGGCAATCTTGTCGATTCGATTTGGGCGGATGACTGTTTGTTGTCGTTCCGTTGTCAGGGCAGGACCAAAACCATCAATACAGTGTGGATATTGGCTAGTATGTCCTGGGGGATTAATAAATTTCTATACTCCAATGAATCAGGTCCTGTGCCTCCGATCCAGGTCGTCGGCTATGCCGGCTACGCAGGAGGCGGCGACTCGCTCTACCCGCGCAGCGCCTTCCTGTGGGACGACGGCGCCACGTTCGACCTGAACGCGCTGATCGACCCGGCTTCGGGGTGGGTGCTGTCGGAGGCGACCGCGATCAACGCCCTGGGCCAGATCGCGGCCACCGCCTGCCGCGACGGCGCCTGCCATGCGGTGCGGCTCGACCTCGCCATGCCCGTGCCGGAACCGGCCACCTGGACCATGCTGCTGGGCGGCGGGGTCTTCGTTGCGGCCGCCTGGCTCAGGCGAAGGCTGCGCGGTTCTGCTCGACCAGCTCGCGCACCGCGCCGGCCTCGACCGGACGGCTGAACAGGAAGCCCTGGTAGTCGTCGCAGGCCAGGCCGCGTAGGGTGGCCAGCTGCTCTTCGGTCTCGACGCCTTCGGCCACCACCGTCAGCTTCAGGTTGCGCGCCAGGTTGACGATCGAGCGCACGATGGCGGCGCTGTCGTCGTCGCGGCCGAGGTCGCGGATAAAGGCGCGGTCGATTTTCAGGCGCTGCACCGGGAAGCGCTTGAGCGCGGCCAGGCTCGAATAGCCGGTGCCGAAATCGTCGACCGACAATTCCACCCCGAGCGCGCGGATCGCGTGCATCAGCGTGTCGACTTCGCCCTCCCGGCTCATCAGGGCTGTTTCGGTGATTTCGAGTTCCAGGCAGCCAGGGTCGATGCCGGTGTCGACGAGGCAGCGCTTGATCATCGGGATCAGGTCTTTCTGGTCGAACTGGCGCGGCGACAGGTTCACCGACACCTTCAGCCTGGCCCCCATGGCGTTCCAGCGGGCCACCTGGCGGCAGCTTTGCTCGAGCACCCAGGCGCCGATCGGGACGATCAGCCCGGTGCGCTCTGCCAGCGGAATGAAGCGCACCGGCGACACTTCGCCCAGCTCTCCATTGTTCCAGCGCAGCAGCGCCTCGAGACCCACGATGCGTCCCGACCCGATCGACACCTTCGGCTGGTACACCATGCGCAGTTCGCCGCGTTCGAGCGCGCGCCGCAGTTGCGCCTCGACCGTGAGGCGCTCGTCGAGGTCGATCTGGGCGCTGGCCGAAAAGAAGTGGATGGTGTCGCCGTCGGCGCCGAAGCGGTTGCGCGCGCTGTCGGCGCGCCGGAACAGTTCGTCCGCGCTCTGGCCGTCCTCGGGAAAGATCGAGACGCCGACCATGGGCCCGAGGAAGAACTCGCGGCCACCCACCGTCAGCGCGTTCGAGAGGCGGCGGTGCAGCGCGATCGCGAATTCTTCGAGCTCGCTGCGTCCGTGATAGGCGTGCACCAGCATGGCGAACTGGTTGTCCTTGATGCGCGCCACACCGGCCGCCCGCGGCAGCTGCGAATGGAACAGTGCGCCGACCTCGCGCAGGGCCGCGTTGCCTGCTTCATGGCCGAGCAGGTCGCTGATTTCGTGCAGGCGCGCCAGCGACACGACGACGGTACCGAACTGGCTTCCCTTGGCGGCGGCGTCGGCAAGTTCGGCTCCGAGCAGGTGGCGGAAGTGGTTCTGGTTCGGCAGCCCGGTCAGCGCATCGAAATTGGCGAGGTAGGCCAGGTGCGCTTCGGCCCGTTCGCGTTCGGTGATATCGGTCAGCAAATTGACGAGCTGGACTTGCCCGGAAGCGTCGAGCAGCTGCGAGGTCTGGTGGATGACGCTGCGCGTGTCGCTGCTGCTGTCCTTGACGTTGCCGAGCGCTTCGTCGGTGCGGCCGCTGCCGAGCACCAGAGCATAGCGCCGTTCGCGCTCGGCAGCGCCGTTCGGGTCAAGGATCTCCGTCTCGAGACGCCCGGTGATTTCCGGCGCGGCATGTCCTACGAAGCGGGCGAAGGCGTCGTTGCACATCACCAGGCGGCGCGTACTGTCGAGCACCCAGATCGGGGTGCGCACCGCGTTCAGGATCGTCGCCAGGTAGTCGGCGCTCTTGCCGGCCCGTTGTAGGTTCTCAGAATACTTCGCAGCGTCTCAGAAAACTTCGCAGCGAATTCGCAGCGTTCTCACGTAGTTCGCAGTAGCTCTACCTCTATCTGACATAAAGCTACTGCTTAATACTATAGCAGGCGCAGGCAAGCACGATGTGCTCAAAATTGCCGGCTCGATCGGCATACTGCTTACATTGAACGTTTGCGCGCTCGACCTGACAGTCCTTTAACGGCCGGGATCGCCTCGATAAACGGTAATGCAGCCGCGCGTCGTGCAGTTGCGCACCTAATATCCTCGCAACTAGACAGCCGCGAGAGCTTCGTCCTTCTACGTCTGCTTCCTGGCGCTGGCTGATATCCATACTTGACCCGCGATCTACTGCCTTTCGATCATCTAGCAGTCATGCGTTGAATCCACGGTCGAAAGCGGGAGTACTCTCAAATCATAAACACAGGCGTCACGCCGCTCACCCCGTTGGTCGCGCTGCACACGCGGTGACAACCACCACGCTTTGCAAGGTAGAGTTGTGCGTCAGCCAGGGCAACAAGTTTGGATAACTCGAAGCTATCATCAATCTGCATCGCCGCCAAACCAATACTGACAGTCGCACCAGATGGCAAGTCGGGGTGTGAGCGCGTTGTTCGGTAAAATCCCTGTCTAGCGTGCTCGGCAAGTTCGATTAGCGATTTGTCTGAATAGCTATCGACAACAAAGCAGAACTCGTCGCTCCCCATCGACATGGCACGATATGAGGACTGCCGAGGGTGCGCATGATGTCTCCCATCATGGTCAAGATCCGGTCGCCGGTGTCATGCTCGGGGAAGAACTATGCCTCCAGTAAAGAAGCCCCCGAATAAATTTCACCGTTGACTGCTCGGATCTCAAGTTCGACCGTCCATCCTAGCGCCACGGATTTCTCGGCAGTGGCGTTGATTGCAAGCCGTTAATTCGTCAACTGGGGGCACGGTACGCGGCCGTAGCGAGTCCATAAAACAGTGACAACCTGAAAATCCTCAGCGTACGATTACCCGTTTCGCGTTTTCCCAACATCGAATCGACCATTGAGTGACCGCTTTTGGTCTCCCAGTGATGTCCAGCCTTCGGTCAAATTTTATGAAAAACTTCTTGTCATCACAATGGAATCGTCTAAGCTAAAACAAGTACTCGCATCCCAATGGCCACGGTGACGAGCAGCAAACAAGCGAGCAGACGCCGTTTTTTTCCGAAAATACGTTTTCGAAGGCTCAGCTTTGTGGATCGGTATCTCGATAATTCGTCGGCCAATTGGGACAACTGCACCCATGGCAATACTCGGGATCACGTATATGACGGGCGCCGGTAGACTGCTCACCCAGCATAAACCTCGGCAGTTCATAACGCGCGCGCTCGATGACGATATTCAAGCTGTACGCCTTCCAACTGCCTACAAGGGACAGCGACATCTTCCCGGCTATCAATGGATGTCTCGAATGAATGCTCTTGTTGCATACGAGAGCAGGCTCGAGATGACGATATTGTTGCAGTTAGATTTCAACAAAGCTGTTGCTCACGTGACCTCGCAACCTTTCGTCCTGCATTATCAATACGAAACCAAAATCTACCGGCATACGCCGGATTTCTTCGTCAGATACATCGATGGTAACGGCGAAGTCGTGAATGTTAAACCTAGGCAATTCGTCCAAAAGGAAAATAACGTACGTGCCTTTGAGGCATGCCGTGACGCCGCGATCGAAATGGGATGTGCATACAGCACCCGGTCCGAGTTGGAGGCCATATATCTCGCAAATCTTGGATGGTTGGCGGGCTACCGCCGCCCTCCTGCAGGCCTAGAAATTTACGTTGAGTCAATCATTAGCGCTATTGACCGCCCCTCACCAATCCAGGAAGTGCTTGCTCGCGTCGAAGCCAACTCCGCACTAACTCAGCCCGTCTTGTATCATCTGTTATGGACCGGTTGGCTTGCCACCGATCTATACAAACGCTTGTCGAAACAGAGCTTGGTTTGGGTTTCGAAGCCGATCGGGCTAACATGAATCTCACGGCATCCCTCGCTGTCGGCTCACGCATCCAATTTGACGGGCAACCGTGGACCGTAGGTAGCTTTTCCGGCTCGTGCGTGCGGTGCCGCAACCAACAGGGCAAGACTGCGGTTCATGACATTGCATCCCTCGTGGCATCTCCGGGGTTCCGAGTTCTTGACGGCGCAGAGCTGCCGGCAGCGAACGCGCTGGTAACTTTCCCAGACAACGTCCCCGAAGCGTCATTGCGTCAGGCAGAAACGCTCCTCGAGCATTTGAACGAAGCCGAGTGCGGATACAAATCAGGAAATCAGGAAACGGCACTACGTGACGAACCGCGTTCGGAATACGACCCCGTCAGCAGCACACTTCGCCAACGAATGAAGGCGAAGTCTCAAGAAACCGGCATTTCCACTCGAACTCTTTGGGAGCTAAAGGCCGCATACAAGCATAGTGGCATTTACGCACTAGTCGACAAACGCCAAGTCAGTTCAGGCCGGGATAACGTCACGGACCACCGTGTGGTAATTGCTCTGCATCAGGTGCTTGACGAACACCGCGACAAATCAAACATCACCCACAAGCGGCTCATCGCATTAACGGAGGAACGAGTACACGACCTCTACCCGGACGACAGGATTCGTTTCCCATCTTCGCAGACCATGTATCGACTACTCGCTCGCGACCCTCGGGGGCGCGCAGCTTCCAAGTCAGCTAAGCGGCGACGAAACGATGCCAACCGTCCAAAGAGCACCTATCGGCACCAAGTGGCAACCCGCCCCGGCGAGTTCGTTCTGATTGACTCAACACCATTTGACGCATTCGCGCTTGACCCGGTGACGTTCAAGTGGATTCAACTGCAACTCACCATCGCAATCGACTTGTTTTCGCGGTCAATTGTCGGGTGGCGTTTCACGCCTGTCAGCACAAAGGCCGTCGACGCTGCGCTTCTACTCTACGACATAATCCGTCCTAAGTTGATGCAGCCAGGCTGGCCAAAAGAGGCGCGCTGGGCCTATCTAGGCGTGCCTGAAAACATCGTGGTCAAGCTGGTCGACAGCGAACCCGAGGCCGGAATTGCCGGGGTACCCCTGCTCCATCCTGAAACTATTGTGGTCGACCATGGGAAGGCCTTCATTTCGAATGCCTTTAAGGACGCTTGTGCCCGCCTCGGCATTAATCTCCAGTTGGCACGAGTGTACACACCAACCGACAAGCCCCAGGCCGAGCGCATATTCCGTACGGTGCGCGAAGACTTTATCGAAGCCCTACCTGGGTATAAGGGCCCGGACTTGTACTCCCGTGGCGTCAACATCGAAGACGATGCATTTTATTTCGTAGACGAAATAAATGCGAAGTTTGCGGGCTGGGTAGCCATCCGATACCAGCGAAAGCCACACAAAGGACTATCGATCCCAGCGGTGCCGCTACTGCAGCTAAGTCCGAACGAAATGTACGAGGAAGGTCTTGCACGGGCTGGCTTTGTCCACGTAGTCTCGAGTGAACTCATGTATTACGAGCTTCTTCCGACTGAATGGCGAACCGTCCAGCATTACGGGGTGGAATTGCGCGGGCTGCGCTACAACGGCGACATTCTGCATGATTATCAGGACACGAAATCTTCATGGGGGGGCGTTCATGCTGGCAAATGGCCAATCCGTTACGACCCCCGTGATCTCTCGCGTGTCTTCTTTTTTGACGAACCCTCATCTCAGTGGTGCGAGCTGCAATGGGTGCATGATCACAGCGAAGAGCGGCCATTCAACGAAACGACACTAAGCTTTGCGAAGGCGTTACTCATTAAACGCGGTGGCAACACATCTGATATCGACGAACTAGCGGGAACATTGAACGCACTTCTGGATCGCATGTGCACTCCAAGCGAGAGCGACAGAAAGGAGCGTCGTCTCGCGGCAATTAATGCGATGCATAGCCAGCAAGTCCAGCGAGATCAGCCCGCCCACAAAGGAGAAAAAACTGCACCGGATGATGAGGTTCCTCTGGTATCGGATGGCCCGATCGAAGGAACGAGAAGCATTTTCATGGAAGAGAAACCGAACATTGGTAGAAGCGATGACATCGTTCCGCTCCGCACAATCGATGAGGCCATGGAAGACGACAACGACAATCTAGACTTTTAATACTAGGACGACACCAGTTGGCCTAATTATGCAATCTGAACCTATAACGGCGAAAACTATGACAGGGAACGCATCTCTAGCGAAGTCGGAATTTTCGCCTTTTCCCGAACGCTCCATCCGAACGTATGAAGACTGGCACGCATACGCGACGAAGCCAGTGCCCGTAAAACCTGTCATGCCTACACGCGCTGTCTTTGACTTGATGTCGAACGTAGAAAAAAAGGCGTTCAACCAGATAAGGCGGACATACCACGACGAATTTGGGCCGCTCTTGGTACCGGACATGGAGGAGATTCATGAGGCTGGTCTCCGGCTTGCTCGGCAGAACTTACGGGCGCAGCCCGGCTCACGGCCCGGCTTGATCATGGACGGGATTAGCACCGTGGGCAAATCCACGATAGCCATGCAACTAGGTCGGCGCTATGAAAAGCTTCTTACCAAAAATCATACTATCACGCGCACACCAAATGGTAGTGTTTTCCTTCCGGTTGCCTTCGTCAACCTCCCAGGCGAAGTTAGCATCCTGAATTTCAACTACATACTCGCCAGATTTTATAACATCCCTTTTTCAAAAAACGTAAGAGAATTCGACCTTACCAACCGCATTGAAGAGCACGCCGCAGATTGCGGCACCTCAATGGTTATCCTTGACGACATACACTTCCTACGGATCAAGAACCGTTCACATGAAGTAGTCAACGACCATTTCAAGCACCTAGCAAGTTCAATTTCAGCAACATTCGTCTATGCGGGAATTAACGTGGAAGGGAGCGGCTTGCTGGCCGAAGGCAACAAGCCGGAAAATAAAATACTCTCACAGACAGCTCATCGTTTTAAGAGATTCGACCTTCTCCCTTTCGACTACAACAATACACAGTCAAGAGATGAGTTTAACAAGGTACTCGCGTCTTTTGAAGATAATCTACTTCTTTTCGAACAGGAGAAGGGATCACTTGTTAAAAATACAGCCGAATACGTTTGGGCACGCACAGGTGGTTTCATCGGCCCAATATCAGGCTTAATTCGGGAAGGAGCGACACTTGCAATCAAACGGAACACCGAGAAGATTACAATAGATATTCTCGCAAGCATTAAACTTGATTCCGAGTCCGAGCAGCAGTTCAAACTCAACACGAAAACATACCAGGCTTCTAGGCAGCGGTCGAAAGAATGATGCCTATCTTGCAATCGAACCGTTGCGCTAATGCCCAGCAGGCAGTAGCGAGAATGGATCGGCGCTATAAACTGCGCCTCCTGCAAGTAAAGGCGCAAGCATGAGCGCATTACGCGCACTAACCAGGCTGACGCCACCGATGCCCGGAGAATCGCTCACGAGTTACATTGATCGCCTTGCGGCCTTCCATAAAGTAGATCTCCTCGTGATGTTACGTTACCTAGGCTTGATTGGTCAGGAACGACACCAGCGCATGTACGGGTACGGCATCCTGCTAGATGAGGACAGAGTGCGAAATTTTAGTACCGCAACTCAACTGCCCTGCCCTATTGTCACCGGAATGCTTCTGTCTTCGTACGATGGTGTTGCAATCGACTTAACTGGGGTAGCCCCTAATGCTCCAGATCTACTACGCCGGCGCGCGGTTTCAGAGTGGGCCTACTTCAACGGGTCCCACGCATGTCCGCACTGCATCCAAGAAAGCGGAGGGGCGTGGCGAATTGCATGGAAGCTCCCTTGGTCATTCGCTTGCGTGAAACACCAGTGCTACCTTGTCCCGCGATGTCCCAGTTGCAAACGAAGATTGGCGAGCGGACGACGCGATCGAACGCTTACGCCGCTTTTCGTCCGCCGGGTACCCGAGCCAGGGCATTGCAATAACCCGCCACCGGATGGAGTTGGCCGCTTGGGCCGCAGCTCATTGCCTTGCGGTTATGACCTGACTAACATTCCAACACTAGCGTCAAGTTTAGACACCCTCCGCGTTCAATTGTTATTGAACGATCGCCTTAGCGGGGAACCAGTAGTTCTCTCTGGTCTACAGATCTCACCACTGCAATATTTTCGTGACCTGCGTGCACTCTGCGCATTCATACTCTATTGCGCAGAGCCTGATGACCTTGGTGATCATCCCGCGCCAGAGGAGCTTGCATTCAGGACTTTCACCGAGGAACGAGAGCGGATTTTGGTTGCTCGAAAGGAGTCTCCAACCCCGCGCAATAGCGAGCGAACTCGCTTGGTTTTTGCGCGACAGGAGAGTCCAGAGCTCATGGCCGCCGTTGCTCGACATGCTACGGGGATTCTTGAATTCACGGAGTCCCCGGCGACAGCAGCATTTTTATGCCGGCTTTCCGAGAGGTTAATCGCGAGAACAAAGGAGCGATGGGAAGTTATCAAGTTCTTTGGTTTCAGCAACCGTCTCTCTCTTTTAATCGAAAAGAACACAGCGTCAGCCAGCCATTTCGACCGGGCTATTGGATATAGAGCGGTTACCTCACGCGAAACCTTGCGTTCGTTTGCGCCGCAGCACGTTCCCCAATTGCTGTGGGAAGATGAGTTCGACCGCAGGTTTAAAGATTTTTTTCCACACGTACAAGAAGGTTCTGCGAGGCGCTTTTGCGCTATGGCGCTAGTGAAGCTGTGCGGCGAGCATACGTGGGAGCAGTCAGCACTCGAACTCAAGTTACCAGTCAAAGCAGGAGTCAAAATGGCCAACCAGTGCATGACAATCCTGGGAACTACCGGGCTTAAGGAAGAATTCAGGAAAGCGTTACATGACACTGCTATCGGTCTGTCGAAGAGACAAAACATAGTGGATTACCGCGAACGTCGAGCGATGTTTTCGAATTTCTCCGACATTCCGACCAAAATCTGGTCAGACATTTGCCATACCGCGGGCATCACAGTTGGACATCCTGGCCGCTGCAGCAAGTATGCGGCCGTTTGGCTGTGGGCCGATCTGACGGGCGGCGATTGGAGACTGGCGCCAGGATTAGCAGGCGAGAACACGAAGTCTGCGCGGACTGTCTATAACAGGTTGAATGTGACGATGATGCCCCGATTAGCGCGGCAGTTACGCGCCTACGGCTCATCTCTACTACAAGCGCCGACACAATTTAGTTGACCATACCGCAGCAGCGCAATTGTCCAGTCAGGCCCCAAGAGGAAATTTGAGACGTACTCAGTCTCGCGCAATGGCCTTAGGGCAAGGTCAATTCAGGCACAACACCACCATTTGGCGTTCACAGTCGAGCATCAACGTGCAGTCATAGGATGAGAAGCAAGCTTCGATGGGAAGGTCCGCAATATGAAGCCTGTCAGGGCACTAACGAGGCTCCTTGCTCCAGTCCGAGGAGAGGCGTTTGCTAGTTATATCGATCGGTTAGCCGATCTGCACAAGGTGACTCGTGCAGTAATGCTCGAATGGGTAGGCTTCTTCGAGGAGGGGCGATATTATTACATTCGCGGATTCGGTGTCGTACTCGACAATGCTATGCTGGAACGCTTTAGCACTGCTACGCAATTGCCCCAACACATTATAAAAGAAATGCAACTCGTCTCGTATAAGGGGATTGCGCTAGATCTATCAAAGATCGATCTTAACTCGTCGGATACGTTACGCGTCCTTCCTGTCTACGAATGGGTATATTTTTCCGGGTCCCATTTATGCCCACATTGCCTGCGCGAGAAACACGGAGCATGGCAACTGGCATGGAAGTTTCCGTGGACGTTCGCTTGCGTCAAGCACAAATGCTACCTCATATCACATTGTCCGAAGCGCCGGCACAGCTTCAGCAATGACTTGTCGCCGGTCGAGTATGAAAAGCAGTATTTCCAGCGACTCGCGAGTGTCTAGGAAATTCGTGGCGATTCAGCCGCGCTACCACTATCAGCCCTTGCGACGTTCACAAATAGGCAAGTGCGGCCGTTCTCGTAGTAAGACAACAATGCCCCGTGTAAGACACCTGCAGGAACGCAAAAAAGTGTTCACCGGACACTGCATGAGGTATCATACTCGCTTGACATGAG
Source organism: Massilia sp. (assembly GCA_031398335.1). Taxonomy (GTDB): domain Bacteria; phylum Pseudomonadota; class Gammaproteobacteria; order Burkholderiales; family Burkholderiaceae_D; genus Telluria. Next base: position 7,009 of record JANNNC010000207.1, on the reverse strand, counting down.
GAAATAATGCCAAGCGTTCAAACAGTAAATATCGCATCGTTGCAGCATTATATTGAGGTAGCAGGTGCATCAGCGCAGGAAGAGTTCGGCTCGCGATGGTTCAGGGGCGTCGGTTCGTCCGAGTTCACTTTAAGTCCTTCAATTCATCGTAACGCAAGCATAACGTCTGCAGAATCCTTATTTGCTATGGAAGAGAAGTTTCTTTCACGGTTTAAAGAGCGTTCGATTCCTTACTTAACTCATCGGCTATCTGATGAATGGGAATTCTTATTTTTGATGCAGCATTATGGGATGCCGACTCGGTTGCTCGATTGGACGGAAAATCCGCTTACGGCGCTTTTTTTTGGCGTCAGCTCGGTCGCGCGGAATCCCGCAGGCGAACCAGACAAAGATGTGGCAGTTTGGGTGCTTTCTCCAGTTACGTGGAATGAAACTATTTTTTCCAGTCGAAGCTATCGAGGCGGGGCACTATCTCCGAGCGACACAATGATCGCTCAGAGCTATAAACCTGGTGGTGATCTCAGATATATTAACGAACATCCGGTAGCAATTCTGGGCATTCATAACAGTCCGAGGATTGTGGCACAAAGGGGCTCGTTTTGCCTCTTTGGAAAATCACTAAAGCCCATGGAGCAAATATTCTCAGAAGGCACGTTTCACCAAGAAACTTTAAAAAAATTGATTATTCCCAAGGCCAATGTGGATGGACTCTTGCGGCAATTAATAAGTATGGGTGTTTCCGACGCTGCAGTCTATCCTGACCTCGAAGGGTTAGCGCGAGAAACGAAACGTATTTTTGGCTATAAGGTCTGATCACATGTTCAGAGTACAAGCGCACGAGAAACGTACCGTAAGCTGGTGGTATTCAAAGCGAGATAAAATCGATGTTGATCCACCGTATCAGCGGAAAGGTGATATTTGGGGCGACAAGGACAAAGCGTACTTGATAGATTCTATCCTCAATGAATATGATATTCCAAAAATGTATTTTGCGGATTTTAATATTCTTGATACGCCATTAAACACTAAAAATCTTCCATATGCTGTCGTCGATGGGCGTCAGCGCCTAGAAGCGATATTCGGCTTCATTAACAATGAAGTGGCTTTAAATGATGATTTTATTCTATTCTCGAACCCAAGCTTACCTTTAGCAGGCTTGCGTTACGGAGCCTTGAAAGAGAAATTTTCTTTTGTAGCAGACATCCTGGATCAGTTTAATCTAGATGTAATGAGTGTAATTACCGACGATGAAAATAAAATTCGCGACCTATTCCTTCGGCTCAATAGGAGTAAAAATCTTACCGGAGCAGAGCTGCGGAACGCCATGGCGGGAGTGGTTCCGGACTTCATCAGGAAATTAACGGACCGACGCTTCTTCCACGAGTGCGTTCGCTTCAACACCGGGCGTCGCCAAGACTCGAATGTTGCAGCGAAACTCTTGCTTATCGAGTCTCACGGGAATTTCGTTGACACTAAAAAGAAGCAACTGGATAGAATGGTCAAAGAAGGTCAAGCACCTGAAAATTTTGATCGCTTTCTTGAAGTCGCTCATCGTGTGGAAAAGAACCTTGAGGTGATGGAAAGTATTTTCACTCCAAAAGATCCGGTGCTTGCATCAAACGGGCTAGTTCCGGTAATTTACGAAATGGTTAAACGCAATCCAGCTGCGAGAGACAAAATTCGACCGTTCTTAGCTGATTTCTTTCGCGAGCGGCGAGACGCTAAAGCGTCGCGCGATGATGCAACGAAGGTCAAGCCGGACATATTGGGTTTTGAGGCGGCAGCAAGAAGTATTAATGATGAAAGTGGACTAGCTACTGCTTACCAGATTTTAGAAAAGCGGCTTCACAAGTTCTGATCCTCATAGTAATGGCCAAGTAGGTAGAGAGGGCGATCAGATGCTCTCTACCTAAAAACTCGCTGAGCGTGGGCGATTGGAGAGTAGTGGCGCCGATTATCCAAAAAAATAATGAGTATACGCGCCGTCCATGGCAGGCTGAATAGGTCTTCATCCCGACTTTAGCGTCACATTTGCATGGCTTTGGCCTATCTAAGAGATTTTTTAGGCACTATTGGACGGCGACAGTAACAAGTTGTCTGGCTATTCGTAGAGTGCTCAGGGCCGCGCGGCCAATGATGCTCGCGCACCGAAGGGCCAGGCCACTCCCTCACTGGTCGTACTTCACTTCGGTTCATTGCGTGTTCAGTTTTTCAGTCCAGAAATTTCTTCTCGATCGTGTTTTAAGAACTGCGAGATTTCGTTGGAAATTCGCTGCAAGGTGTTCGGAGAAGTATTTACATTTCAGCAGAACGCCGCTGCAGGGTATTACGCGTTCCTACACTAACTGTAGGGTTTCAGTATACTTCGCAGTGTCTCAAAAAACCTCGCAGTGAGTTCGCAGTGATCTCATGGTGTTCCTGGTAGTCTGCTCGGGCTCGGCAAACTAGGGCACAAACCAGATGCTAAGGCACGGGAAGCTCCCTGCATCCGGGCACGGCTAAAGCCTTGTCGCACTGCGTCGCCCGTGCCATCCCTTGGTTTATTGTCTGCTACCGCTTAGAATTCCCGCTCGCCATGGGTTCGCCTGGCAACCTTCGGAACCGGCGGTATTAAGAATGAGTAAAAAAGGCATGATTGTTGGCGCCACTGTGTTGGGGCTGTGTATTACCTTCGGGCCCAAGCTCAGGACGGGACCGGACCCGGACGAGATTGCGGCGAGGGACCGGGAGTATGCCGCGGGCAAAGATCAGCAGGCGCGTGATCTGGCGCGGCAGGTACAGGCACACATCGGCGCTGGACGTTTCGGTCAAGCCTCCTTCATCCTGCCCGAGTACCTTTCTGATCGAGATGCCCTGGCGCGCTATATCCCGCTGGAAAAGTCTAACGCGATCCGCGCCGTCGCTGGCATCTCCCTCTGGCCGCGCCCGCAGGACGGGAAGGCGGTTGACCGCCTCACCCTGCCGTTCGACATGTACAGTTTTCTGCCAGGTTTCTACAAGACCGTGGAAGCCCCCTTGACCGAGCGCGAACAGCGCTTGGTGGCATTCGGCCAGATGACGCGGCCGACCGCGCGAGAAGAATACGACGTCCCCGCGCTGTCTGCTTGGTTCACAACTCATTTAGGCGTTAACGCTGAGGAACGTCAGTTCCTGTTCCATGAAAAAGTGCAGTTGCCCGCTTCTCGCTACGACGTCGACCGCGAGCAGTGGATGCTGCCGGACCTGACCGATCTAGTCCCTGCGCACATTGGCTCTGTCTGGCTGAAATCCGGCAGGTTTGGCTTCCCTGGTAGGGGCTTTGCCCTGGTCCCCGTCAACCGGCCTGCGAGCGCCGCGAAAGCCGCCGAGCCGGTCGTCATCCCAATGAGGTACGACGACGCTCGATGTCAGGAAATGATCGCCTACTTCCGCTTTTATCCAGTCGCGCATGGGGGGGCTAAGCCACCATCCCGCCCCGACACGCGGCTGATTGACGTGCACGTGAGCGAAATACACTTGTACTGTAAGGCCGACAAAAAGCTGCTGTGGTCGCAGACCCTATGACAGGTCCGCTCGCCTGGGCCGGCCTCACTTCGCGGGGACTTAGAGCGCCTAACAAAACCCTCTAGTTGCTCTGCAGACAACAGCTGGGTACACTCAGCCTTGCCTACCGTCCGCTATCGGCCAGGAGCGGACATTCCACAAGCAGAAGGGGGATGCGATGTCAGACCAGAATCAAAACGACTTACGCCCTCTCCGTCTTGAAGAGGATGCGCTCGTGCGAGCTCTACTTCGACACGTGACGGGCGGCGAGCAGCTGCTCCGCCAACTGGAGCGTGCTCAGGTACGCGACATGGACGATGGCGGAATGGGTAGCCTTAAGTTTGCGGGAGGCGAGCACCGATCTTTAGGTAGCTGTCTTGTAGAAGCCGAGTATTTGGATCGTGATGGCGTCCCAGTGAGTATTGCGCTCAACTCGGACACAAATGGACTGCTCTATGAACTCGACATGTGGAAGGTCGACTTCGCTCCACTCCAGGAATATCCAGATTTTGAACGCGTTACTATCAAGACCTGAAATCGAAGAGTTGCATGTCTGCTTCGGGTTAGGTGCCGATCTTCGTCTCAGCTGACCAGTGCCAATTCTCCGAGCTCCATACGCTTTGTTTTCCGCTTAAAGAATCCATTGATCCAACCCGCATCACGCATCTCTGCCACACGGACCGACCAGACGACAGCCCAGAAGGGCCGCGCCAACAGGAGGATGTTTATCGTCCTCGCCTTTGTCGTTGGGTCGCTTATGCTGCTCTATTATCATGACCGCTTCGTGTTTTACTACGCCGAGATTTATACGAACGTGACTATCTGGGGCCTAATTTTGTTAACGCCGCTCGTCCTTTGCTGGCTGATACGCATGCCGCCTGTTGCCAGGGATCTGGCGAAACGTCCCATCACTTGGCAGCGAAACCTAGTTGGGATGCCGCTTGGCGCTGCGACCGTAGTCGGGCTGTTCTTCGCCGGACCGCTTGGATGGGTCTTTGCTGTGGCTGCTTGGTCGGGCGGTACGATACATTATGTGAACGCAACAGCCCTCAAAGTTGGCACCTATAGCAAGCGGAAAGGTTGTGACCAGTCCGCGACGCTACGCTTCGCGTCGGTCGATAAGGAAACATGCATGGATAACCTTTATCCCCCGTCCGCCATGCGTGAGGGCGAATTACTCAACGTTGGTACCACCGTGTATCCGTTCGGCTTTCTAATCGTAACGATTGCCAGTGCAGATCGTGCGCAATCTACTACGCACCAGGGTAACTCAGCGAGCGCAAACTAGTGATCCGCGACGATGCTACCGTTCCCAGGCTTTAGCGCTTGCGAACGGCAGGGTTCGGCCAAGAGCGGTCGTAGAAGAACAAGGAGACCAATGATTTATCTCGACTGTTCGGGAGTGCATTTTGGTTCGCAGCTCGACGAGAAGCATCTGTTTGAGTGGGCAATGGAGATTCCGGGTGTCCTTCGCTGGGAACAAGATACGTTGGTGGTCAAAACGAACCTATCGCAAGCTTCCCTTAGAGGCCTGTTAGCTTTGTTCAGTCGCTATCAAATACCAATGGCCCAGCTTTCCCAGTTCCGAACGTCCAAGAACGAAGACTGGTTTGCCGCACCAAAGATGTATTGGCACAGCCGCGTTTTCGGTAAGCCTGCCCGCTAACAGCGGGGTTGCCCGAGGTCCGCTTTGGGTCGTAAGCGGACGCTACAATAGGTCTGCTGTCGGCCAACAGCGGTCGTTGGAGAAAGCAAGTACTCGATATGGCTACTAGGAAGATAGCTTAAAAATGGATCATGAAACTGCGCAGACGCTTATGGATGTCTACAAACGTATTGGCGACGTCATGAACGAAGCGGATGGCATTATTCGGACGCTGCCGAAAAACGAGCAGTCTGAGCACTTACGCGGTCTTGGTGACGCGATGGGACACCTCTGGTTCAAGCTTCAGCTTCCGGTTGTTCGCGAACACCGGGATCTGGATCCGGATGGCGATCGTTTCCAGAAGAAACCCAATCAAGAACTATGAAGTATGGCTGCTTTGGGATGGAAGCAAGCGCTACAATAGGTCTCCAATCGGCCAAAAGCGGACAACTTAGAACCTTGGAAACTCATCTATGCGCAGCCGTTACCTCGTCATTCTTTCAGTTTTTTGTGCTACTTACGCATTAGCGAGCGACGATCCGCTGGCTAGTCTGAAAAAAGGGCAACCGAAAGACGTCAGAGAGATGATTGATCGTCTCGTCGGTTGTAACCATTGGAGCGGCGAGGAACCATACGATGCTGAACGTAAGAAGGAAATCTCTTCGGCCATGGCAGATCTGAAGTGCGCACGATTGGCGAAGGACGAAGCTGCAGCGTTTAAGCGCTACGCGAACAAGCCAAGGACAATCAAAGCCTTGCAGCAAGCGCGAGAGAAGACCTATTAGCCGCCGGCCTAGATAACGCTGGTGTCCGCTTTGGAACGTAAGCGGACGCTACAATACGGCGGCTTTCGGCCAAGAGCAGTCTTAAGCAGGCTCAATTTTTTAAAAATCTGAAGGTTATCGATGGAGTTCACAGAGAAAGAACTGGCTTTGATTGCGAAGGCCAGCAGGAAGGCGAAGAACGCAAGGTTCATTCGCATCATCCTTTTGATTGCGATGCTGATCGCAGTTGGTTTTATGTTTGTAAGTGCTTTTGATATCGAGAAATTGGCATATGGTCTGCTTGTTGCCGTGTTCGTTGCCATTGCTCATCCGCAGTTCGGTGAGGGACCGAAATACGAAGATTTGGTGGCTCTGTTGGAGAAGAAGTGAGTCGGATAAGGCTGAGTGGGCGACGTCCGCTTTGGGTCGGTACCGGCCTGTCGCGGCCATCGCTGGATTTTCGACTTGCTAACCTGCTATGCTGGACCGAAGGGCCGGGTTCGGCCAAGAGCGGTCTTTCACCAGCTAAGCGAAAAATACATTGGAGTCAGATGAAGATCGTCCGTAATCTCAATTGCTCCTTTGTCCACGGAGCAGCGGCATATTCTGCATGTGCGCTCGGCCCGTTTGTGCAAAGCTGGGTGAGCCTGATAGCAGCTGGCCTAATCTGCGTATATGCTGGCTGGTTTCGTCAGGCATACCTCGCCTCGTTCCTGGGTGGAGTGATCGTAGCTGTCGTAGGCTGGACTGCTGCGGGAATACTGAGTTCGCCGGAAGTCAGTTTCGGGATGTTCTTCATGGTCCCGTTCGCGCTGTTAGTGATCTTGCCAACCGTACTCGGCGGGTACGTCATCGGGAGAATCATATTCACAATTGCGCATCGAGATACTAATGGCAGCGAAAGCCGCTGACAGGTCCGCTTCGGGTCGGTTGCGGGCCTTCGCTGGTAGACTGCTCCCGGGCCAAGAGCAGACTTTGGTCCGAAGTGTTTTTTGCAACGCACTGAAGAGTCTGGCTTCAGCAGCGCCCTCAACCGCGAAATCAACATCACTCATGCGCGTCTTATTCCTCATCACTG
>JANNNC010000078.1:0-51790 GCA_031398335.1 Massilia sp. | reverse complement strand
CGACGGTGGCGCGCCAGTACGAGCAGCTGCTGTTCTCGGACGTGTTCCCGGACCAGGGCCTGATTCCGCTGCAGCACGTGGGCAACCTGGAGCACCGCGTGATGGCGTTCGAGATCGAGACCTTCGAGGCGCGCTGGGCCGCCGCCCGTCATCCGCTCTACAAATTCTTCTTCGAGACAGGGCATCCGGACATCGATGTCGGGCCGAAAGCCGAGCCGCGCCTGACACGGGCACGCTTCCCGCAGCGTGCTCCGGCAGCCGCCGCCGGCCTGGATGTGCATGGACTCGCTTTCGCATGATAGATATTGCATGACGGCATCATAGTAACGCTGTATCCTTGTGCCAGATCAGAATGCGGATATGCTATCTGCATTCTCGTAGCCGCCTGTGATATTGCTTATGCCAAAAAACCCTGACCCGAACCGCGCTCCCCCGTCGATGATGGCCAACCTGGCCATGGAACGGGTGCTGCGCGTGTTCGCGTACTACCTGATCCCATTTGGGATCGGCCTGTTTTCCCTGGCCGCCTTGATTTTCTGGCACAACCAGTACAACGTCACCGAGCCCGCCATGTTGCCGCTGCGCGTGCTCATGCAGGAAGAAGGCAGCACCGCGGCCCCGGCCGAAGTGCTCGCCCGCCTGAGCGCCCAGCCGGCCGTGCCGGGCTTCGACACCAAACTCAGCGACCAGCCGGTGTGGTTCAGTTTTGCGCCGATGTCGGCCTCGGTCGAGCAGGACGTCATCGAATTCCCGTCGCGCCATGCGCTGGCGATCCGCTGCTGGGATGCATCGACCCTGCGCCCGCTCGGCGACGCCAGCCGCAGTCATGCGGGCGGTGCGATCACACCGGTCAAGGCCGGATTCGGGCTGCGCATCGGGCGCCTGCCGGCGCAGGTACTCTGCACCGGCACCTTCGCCGGACCAGCCCGCGTCAGCGTCGCCCAGTGGCCGGCCGAACAGTTCGACTTGTCGGTCGGGCAATACCATCGCAAGACGGGCCTGCTCGACGGCGGCATGATCGTGCTCGCCCTGTTCGTGCTCCTTACCGCGCTGATCAACCGCCAGTCGCTGTACGTCCTGTTCGCCGGCTGGCTGATCCTGAACCTGCGCGTGGCCGCGCTCTCTGCCGGCTGGGACATCCAGTGGCTGGGGCAGACCGTCCCGGCCGAGTGGCTGCTGCTGTCGCGTTCGGTAACGATCACGCTGTACGGCATCGCCACGCTCACCCTGTACCAGAACCTCCTGCGCGACAGTCTTGCCGACCTACGCTACATCGCGCCGATGCGCGTCATGCAGTGGCTGTGCCTGCCGATGCTGGTGGCGGCGCTGATCGTTCCCTACAAGGTCTATTTACCGATGCTGTGGGTGATTTGCGCCTGCTGCCTGTCGCTGATGACGGTGGGCCTGTTCAAGGTCATCGTCGTATCGCGCAACCGGGTCGCATCCTGGTTCGCGGGCTCGTTCGCGCTGACCTTTGTCGCTTCGCTGGCCGAGATCGTCTCGGCGGCGCTGGGCATGCGCGAAGTGCTGGGCGTGGTCAACAGCGTCACGGCGGCCCTGGCCTCGAGCCTGCTGGCGGCGCTGGCGGTGGCCGAGCAGATGCGCGCCGAGACGGAAAAACGCGAGGAAGCCCAGAAAAAGCTGGAGCACGCCTACGAGGCGATGCCGGTCGGCCTGTTCACCCTCGACATGTACGGTCATTTCCAGAGCGCCAATCCGTCGCTGCGCAAGATGCTCGAGGTCGACGCCTTCGAGCCGGGCCGCACCGCCTGGCGCCACTTCTTCAGCGAAAGCGTCTGGATGGAGCTGCACGAGCAGGTGCACGGCCGCAGCGACGCCGAGCTCGAGATCGCCAACCGGGACGGCAGCCGCCGTTTCCTGGTCAGCGCGACGCTGGCGCGCGGACGCATCGAAGGCGTGCTGCAGGACGTCACCGAAAAGCACAAGGCCACCGAGCAGCTGCGTTTCATGGCTAACAACGACCCCCTGACGCGCGTGTTCAACCGGCGCGGCATCGAGAAGATGTTCGAGGGCGCGGCCACCTCGCTGGCGGCCGGCAAACCGATGGCGATCGCCTACATCGACCTCGACCGCTTCAAGCTGATCAACGACCTGTTCGGCCACGGCGCCGGCGACGAAGTGCTCAAGCAGGTGTGCGAGCGGATGGCGATGATGCTGGCCGGCGGCCAGCAGATCGGGCGCGTCGGCGGCGACGAATTCGTTATCGTGATGCCGGATACGGCCATTCCGCTGGCGTCCCTGATCTGCCGCGGCATCATCGAGCGCATCGGCGGCACGCCGTTCCGGGTCGGCGACAAGGCCTTCCACGTGCGCGGCTCGGTCGGCCTGATCGAAGTGTCGGACGGGATGCCGATGAAGGACGCCATCTCGACCGCGGACCGCGCCTGCCGTTCGGCCAAGGACGCCAGCGACGGTCTGGTGGTGTACGAGCGCAATGCGTCGGCTTTCCACGAGCGCGAGGCCGAACTGAACCTGGTGGCCAGGCTGCAGGGGCCGAATGCGACCGACGGCCTGTTCCTCGAGATGCAGCCGATCATGTCGCTGAAGAACCCGCACGACTCCCTGAATTTCGAAGTGCTCCTGCGCATGCGCGGGCTGGACGGGCGCGTGATGCCGGCCGGACCGCTGATCGGCGCCGCCGAGAAGTGCGGGCGCGCCAGCGTCATCGACCGCTGGGTGCTGTCGACGACGCTCGGCTGGATCGCGGAAAACATCGCGCGCCTGCCGAACACCCGCTTCGTGTGCATGAACTTGTCGGGTGCCTCGCTCAACGACGAGCGCTTCGTGGCCGACACGCTGGAAATCCTGGCGCGCCACGTGCACGTGGCCAGCCGCCTTTGCATGGAAATCACCGAGAGCGTCGCCCTGCACGACCTCGACAACACGCGCCGCTTCATCGACCAAGTACGCAACTTCGGCGTGAAGGTCGCGCTCGACGACTTCGGCGCCGGCTACACCTCGTTCTCCTACCTGAAGGAATTGCCGGCCGACGTGCTGAAAATCGACGGCAACTTCATCGTCAACATCAATGCGCATCCGGCCAACGTGGCCATCGTCGAAGCCATCGTCAGCCTGGCCGTCAATTTGGGCATGAAGACGATCGCCGAGTGGGCCGAAGACGCCGCCACGGTGCAGACCCTGGCCGAGATCGGCGTCGATTACGTGCAGGGCTGGGCGGTAGCGCGTTCGCAGGCGCCCGAGCGCATGCTGACGGCGGCCTCGTCGGCCAGCTTCATCCAGAATGCCGAACTGCTGGAGATGCTGCCGAATCTTGGCAAGGGCGCGGCGCTCGATTTACGCGGGATTATGAAGCTGCATTGAGATGATGGCGGGATCCGCAGGCACATGCCTACCGTAGGGTGTGTGGGCACTCGTGCCCACGCGGACGCGCGCTTGGCGTTGGCCCATGCACAGGCCGCGGAGACAGTCATTGACGCGGCGGCGATCAGGCAATGACGCGGCGCCGGACATGGCCAACAGGGCGGCGCATTCCGCGTGGAGGCGGAGTGCGCACCCTACATCCCTGCCAGCTTCGGACGATGCGTACGGTCGGCATCGATCAGTATCAGCTGCGCCCGCGCCGCCTTGAGCGTGGCGACGTCGCTGGCCAGCGGACGGTCATTCTTCGCTGCACGTGGACGCCAGGTGTGCTGGCGCACCAGGGCCGGTGCGGCCTCATAGCGCTGCACGGAAACCGGCTGTACGTCGGCCGCGGCAGGCGCGCTTTCGGGCTCGCTGCCATTGCTCAGGCGCGTAACGCGCGATCCGCTCTCGCAGGGCTGGTCGGTCAGGGTGATGTGGCCGCCGGCATCGACGCATTTCAATACTTCGGAACCCGCCAGGGCGGCGGGGGCTGCGGCAAACGCCGCGAATACAAGACTCAGCTGAGAGGCCAGGCGCTTCATGGTCACCTCCATCGATACGATGACGCCATTGTCCTGGCCGAGGCTGCCTCAGTATGTTCGGTGCTTCACGGAGTGCTAATATTGTCAAAAAAACCACGGATGAGCTGACTCATCGGGCACGAAGCGTCCGCTTCCGCTCAGGGACGCTGGGCCACCAGCTGGATTTCGACCAGGAATCCGTCGTGCAGGCCAGGCACCGGCACCACAGCACGAGCCGGCTTGTGGGCGCCGAAGACGCGCGTATAAGTACTCGCCCAGAAATCAATGTGTTTTTGGCTGCCAGAACCGGCGCGTTGCTGCGTTGGCTCCGCTCCGCTTGCGGGGCTTGCCGTGCTCGCACTGCGGCGCATTCGCCGGCGCGACGCTGCCCTGCGCCGGCAGGATCCCCGACAGGAACACCAGGCCGCCGGCCGCCACCGCCTGCGACTAATGCCCGCCAGGCGGCGGCAGTTCGCTCGACTGGACGAATTCCATCAGGCGACCAGCTCGGCGAAGCGCGGCAGGTCGACGTTGCCGCCGCTGATCAGAACGCCGACGCGCTTGCCCGTCACCGGATAAACGCCGCACAAGGCCGCGCCCGCGCCCAGGCAGCCGGTCGGCTCGACGACCATCTTCATGCGTTCGGCAAAAAACTTCATGGTCTCGACCAGCTGCGCATCGCTCACGGTGACGATGTCGTCGACCCGGCGCCGGATCACCTCGAAATTGTGTTCTCCCACATGGGTCACCATGGCGCCGTCGGCGATCGTTTTCGGCACCCTGATGTGGACGATCTCGCCGCGCCTGAGCGACTGCTGGCCGTCGTTGCCCGCTTCCGGCTCGACCCCGATCACCTTGCAATCCGGGGACAGGCCGCTGGCGGCCAGCGCGCAGCCGGCCAGCAAGCCGCCGCCGCCGAGCGGCACCAGCAGGATATCCAGCGGGCCGACCTCCTCGAACAGCTCCTGCGCCGCCGTGCCCTGGCCGCAGATCACGTCCGGATGGTCGTAGGGGGGAATCAGGGTCATGCCGCGCTCTACGGCCAGGCGGCTTGCGATCTCTTCACGGTTCTCCGTGTAGCGGTCGTAGAACAGCACTTCGCCGCCGTACTCTTTCGTCGCCTGCACCTTCAGGGCCGGGGCGTCCTGCGGCATGATGATGGTGGCGCGGATGCCGGCCAGGCGCGCCGAGAGGGCGATCGCCTGGGCGTGGTTCCCGGACGAGAAGGTCAGCACGCCTGCCGCGCGCTGGGCCTCGGTAAAGCGCGCAATCGCATTGAAGGCGCCGCGGAATTTGAAGGCGCCCATGCGCTGGTAGTTCTCGCACTTGAAGAACAGCGTGCCGCCGGTGCGGGTGTTCGCCGTGGTCGAGCTGAGCACCGGCGTGCGGTGGGCCGCGCCCTTGATGCGCGCGGCAGCCTGTTCGACGTCGCTGTAGGTAAGGAGGGCGGTATCGTTCATAGGATCGGAAGAGAAGGAAAATCAGGAAGCCAGCGGCAGCGCCAGCTGCACCAGCAGGCCGCCGCTCTCGCGGTTACGCACCGTCAGTTCGGCGTTGTGGCGGGTGACGACGCGTTCGACGATGGCCAGGCCGAGACCGGCGCCATTCGCCTGGCCGCGCGCCGCGTCCAGGCGCGTGAAGGGCTTCAGGAGCTGGTTGATCTGGTCGGCGGGTACGCCGGGGCCATGGTCGGCGATTTCGACGACGGCGCGCCGGCCCTGCGGCGTATTGCGCACGTGGCAGGCGAAATCGAGCTCGGTGAATTCCTGGCCGGGCGTGCGCGCATAGCGGCGCGCGTTTTCGACGATGTTGTTGATCACGCGGCGCAGGTCGGTCTCGTTGCCGAGCACCTGCACGTCTTCTTCGAGGTCGGTCGTCACGCGCATGCCGGGCAGGCGAGTGGCGTGCTGGGCGCAGTCGGCCAGCAGGTGCGAGATCTCGACCGGGACAAAACTCGACGCCTCGGTCGGCTTGGCGTAGTCGAGGAACTGGCCGATGATCGCATCCATCTGGGCGATGTCCGACTGCATGCCTTCGCGCGCGTCGGTGGATAAATTCGCCATCTCGAGTTCGAGCTGCATGCGCGCCAGCGGCGTGCGCAGGTCGTGCGAGATGCCGGCCAGGATCACGGCGCGGTCCTTTTCGACCTGCGCCAGGTCGTCGACCATCTGGTTGAAGCTGCGGTTTGCTTCGATGATCTCCTTCGAGCCTTTTTCCGGCAGCGGCGCCGGACGCTCGCCCTTGGCAATCACGCGCGCGGCCGCTGTCAGGCGCGCGAGCGGCAGGTTGATCAGGCTCGAAATGAAGGCGGCGCCCAGCAGCGAGAGCACGCCGACCACGCTGGCCCAGCCGAGCCATTGCACGCGGGTCAGGCCGGCAATGCGTTCGCGCTCGAGCATCAGCCAGTACTGGTCGTCCTCGATATTAAAACTGATCCAGAAGCCGGCGGTGCCGTTCACGCGGCTGGAAAAGCGCGTCTGGTTGCCGAGCTTGTCGCGCACGACGGCGGCGATTTCGGGCATCAGGGGATTCGCCGGCGGCGGGTCGACCTTGTCGGTGTCTTCCAGCGGCAAGATGCGGATGCCTTCGTTCGACACCAGCTCGAACAGCAGTTCCTTGCGCAGCTCGGGCGCCGAATGGGTCAGCGCCGCTTTCGTGATGGTCACCACCGAGACCACGAGCTCCGCGGTCTGCTGCACTTGCGGGCCGCGCTGGAACACGTTGAGCATGCCGATCCAGGAGCCGATCGACAGCGTTGTTAGCAGCGAGAGCAGGAAGAAGGTGCGCCAGAACAGGCCGCTCTTCATCCAGCCCATGCGCCCTGGCTTCGGCGGAGAAAGCAAAGCAAGCACTAGCGCGGCTGTCCTTCAGGGATGAAGACATAGCCCAGGCCCCAGACGGTCTGGATGTAGAGCGGGCTCGATGGATCGGGTTCGATCAGTTTGCGCAGGCGTGAAATCTGCACATCGAGCGAGCGGTCGAAGACTTCGTATTCGCGGCCCCGGGCGAGTTCCATCAGCTTCTCGCGCGACAGCGGCTGGCGTGCGTGGCGCGCGAAGACTTTGAGTACCGAGAATTCGCCGGTGGTCAGGGGCACCGTCTCGCCGTTTTTCTTCAGGGTGCGCGTGCCGAGGTCGAGCACGAACTGACCGAATTCGAAGGTCTGCGGGGTTTCCGACGGCGCGCCGGGAATTTCGTCCGGGCCCTTGCGGCGCAGGACGGCGCCGATACGGGCCACCAGTTCGCGCGGGTTGAAGGGCTTGGGCAGGTAGTCGTCGGCGCCCATCTCGAGGCCGACGATGCGGTCGACGTCTTCGCCCTTGGCGGTGAGCATGATGATCGGGGTCTGGTCGCCGGCGCCGCGCAGGCGGCGGCAGATCGACAGGCCGTCTTCGCCCGGCAGCATCAGGTCGAGCACCAGCAGGTCGTAGCGCTCGCGCAGCCAGAGCTTGTTCATCGCCGGCGCGCTTTCGGCCGTCACGACCTGGAAGCCCTGCTCGGTGAGATAGCGGCGCAGCAGGTCGCGCAGGCGCACGTCATCGTCGACGACCATGATCTTGGCGCTGTGGCCGCCGGTCGCGGCCGTGTTGGCGGTGTTGCCCATATTCGTAGTGGAAGTCGGATTCATATGCTGTCAGTTTGTCAAATTCATGTCGCTATGGTAACTTCTCTTCGCGTCGGTTTCAGGCTTTACAAACAGGTCATTACATTGTGTTACAAACTTTACCCAATTGGGCTTATACCCCAGCGCCGTTCCACATACACTGGGGACCAATGCAGCACAGCTTATCCGTTTATCCAGCACCACGGAAGAGGAACACCATGACAAACGCGCTCGACAGAACCAATGCAGCAGCCCAGGCCAAGGGCCGGCTCGCCCGCCTGGCGCGCCACGGTGTCGCCCTGTGCGTGCTCGCCTGTGCCGGCATCGGCGCAGCCAACGCACAATACCATGGCCGCCGCGACGACGCCCAATTGCCGCCACCGCCGTCGGCGCGCGGCGAACGCTTGCCGGCGCCGCAGATCGAACAGCCGCGCGAACGCATGTACGAGCAACAGCAACAGCGCGAGCAGCAGCGTGCCTACGAAGAACAGCGGCGCCAGGCCGTCCAGGCGCAGGGCGACAATCGCGAGGGCGGGCGCCGCGGCGGACGCCTGACCCCGGACGAACGGCGCGACCTGCGCCGCCAGATCAACGAGGCGGGCATGGACATTTATCCGAACGCCCAGCGCCGCTGAACGCGGCCTGTACGATCGACAAAAAGCCGGGTTCGCCCGGCTTTTTTCTTGCACAAGATATCGAAACTACATTGACGAGCATCATTTGTAATGACGATTGACGGGTATTGTTGTTAACTATTATTTATTTACTCGTAACAACATGGTAGGCTGATGTGGTGTGATCCTTGATCGTTTGTTAAGGGTCCGGTCTATTCTGGAGCACGACGTGTCCGCTACCGCTGTTGCCATTCCTTCCCCCCCGGGCGCCCGGTTCGATTCCACAGGCCCGGAGCATTGCATCCTGCGCCGCCCCGACGGCATCTACGCCGATCCGGCCGTGCTCGGCACCACCGTGCTGGCCGCCATCGACAGCATCCTGCGTTCCGGAAGTATCCTGTCCGGCATCGATTACCCGGTGCTGATCAAGGCGCTCTACGACAGCGGCCCGGCGCTGCCCACCGGGCCCGATGGCCTGCCGCTGGTGCGCCTGGCAAACGACATCGTTCCCTTCAATGACCAGCGCCGCGCCTTGTACCGCTCGGTGCGCATTGCCGGCGGCCAGGCCGAGTACTGCTTCGAGCCCGTCTTCCTGGCCGGACCCGACGGTGAAGAGGTCGCGACCCGTCTCGACCCCGATGAATTCGTGGCCGACATGTGGACCAAGGGCATCCGCTTCGGCATCGACCTGGCCGCCGTGCGGGCGGGAATCGTGAACCCGAGCCTCGGACGCACCGTGGTGGCGCGCCGGCTCGACCCGGTGGCGGGCATCGATGCCACCGTGGTCGAAGTATCGGACGATATCCACCGCAGCGACGCGCCGCGCCAGCTCTCGAACGGCAAGCTCGACCTGATGTGCTTCCAGAACCGCTTCCCGCAGGTGCAGGGCGGCACAAAACTGCTGCAAAAGCTGCCGACGCAGCCCGGCCAGCCCGGCTTCGAGCTGTCGGGCATCCGCATTGCGCCAAGCGAGCCGCGCGACCTGGATTTTTCCGGCTACGCCGGCGAAGGCACGGGTGTCGAGAAGGGCGTCGCGGGCGACTACCTGGTGGCGGCGCGCACGGGCTTCCTGAACGTCGACCCGAAGACGCGCCGGATCGCCGTCGGCGACAAGATCGTCAGCCACGACGGCGTCAGCGCGCGCACCACGGGCAACCTGCAGCTGACAGGCGACTACGAGGAATTCGGCGACGTGCAGGAAAAGCGCGTCGTCGAAGGCAACGGCATCACCGTGCATGGCAACGTGTACGGCGACATCTTCTCGCGCGGCGGCATGGTGCGCCTGCGCGCCAACCTGGTCGGCGGCAGCATCCACAACAAGTGCGGCGACATCCAGGTCGACGGCGTCACCGCGAACGCCATCCTCCAGGCCACGGCCGGCACGGTGGCCCTGCAGCGCGCCGAGAACTGCGTCATTTCCGGTACCCGCGTGCGCATCGAGCAGGCCCTCAATTGCGAGATCATCGGCGACGATGTCTCGATCGGCAACGCCGAGGGCTGCGCGGTGGCCGCCCGGCGCCTGGCGATCGACGCCACCGCCCCCTGGCGCGGCAGCGAGATGCTCGTATATTCCCTGGCCGCCGACTGCGGCCGCATCGACGCGGTGCTTGAGCAGATCGGCGCGCGCCTGGCACAGTTCGACGCCGCCATCAACCACCACAAGACCGAACTGGCCCACCTCTGCGCCCAGCCCGCCGTGCGCAAGTACCTCGAGATCGCCGGACGCGTGCGCAGCGGCGAGACGCTCCTGAGCCCGGCCCAGGCCCAGCAGTTCAAGGCGATGGGGCAGGCGGTCGCCGCCGACCTCACGCGCATCGGCGACGTGTCGAACGCGCGCAAGGCGGTCGAGGCCGAGAAGGCGGAAGGACAGGCGCTGTGTGCGCGCTTTTCAGCCCAGCGCAGCGAGCGCGCCGCCGGCACCGCGCTCACGCTGGGCCAGCTCAAGGGCGACACCCAGGTGCGCCAGCTCGGCTACGATCCGGACGGCGCCTGTTTCTACGACCTCCCTGCGCGCGAGATCAAGGCGCGCCTGCGCGGCAATGAGGGCAGGCTGCTGCATGCGGGCGCGGCAGGCAGCTACGCCTGGCCAGGTGACGTCGCCGCCACGCCGGCCTGAGCTTGTAATGATGGCGTAAGGAAATATTGACTGCGCTCAACGAGGGAAGACGACCCGGGTCCTAGGATGGTGACTGTTACCGAAAGGAACCATCATGCACAAGGACACCATGGCACCTCACCCGGCGGGCAACCAATTCCTGAGCTTCAAGCTGGGCGGTCTCGAATACGGGCTCGACTTCGGCAAGGTGCAGGAGCTGCGCATCCACAAGTCGCTCGAGCGCTTCGCGAACGACGGCGCCATCCTCGAAGGCGTCGCCGTTTCGCGCGGCGTCATCATGCCGATTGTCGACATGCGCGCCGCCTTCTGCGGCCATCCGGTGGCCACCACGCCGACCACCGACGTCATCATCCTGAAACTGTCGACCTGCGTGATGGGGATGGTGGTCGATGGCATCACCGACGTGGTGACCTTGGCGCCTGAGCAGATTTCGCCGATTCCGGGGACCGATTGCGGTGCGATCGATTACCTGATCGGGCTCGGTGTGACGGAAGGGCGGCGCTTGATTCTGGTGCACATCGATCGCCTGATGTCGATCGATAAGAAGGCGAGCACGCGCCAGGCGGCGTGAAGGTGCGCCGTAGGGTGGGCACTCCGAGCCCACGCGAAAGGGTGCATCGTGTTGTCGTCGCGGCGCGGCTGCGGCGGGGGATGAACAAAAACGGTTATCGCGGATGAGCCCGGGACGTGCTGACGAATCCCGGGCTTTTCAAATGAGTAAAGCGAACTTGACGCGGCGTTCCGCGTGGGCACAAGAGTACACACCCTACGTGGGCTCACGTACCGAAACGTAGGTCGGAACAACCGGCATCGCCGGCCAATCGCCCCCCTTACGCCGCCAGGCCTTCCAGCTGCTCCTGCAACTCCAGCCACTCATTCTCCAGCGTCGCCAGGTCGCGCACGCAGAAAGCCTGGTCCGCGACCAGGGTCTTCAAGGTGTCCTTCTTGTCGGCGTCGTAGATCGTCGGATCGAGCAGGCGCGCGTCGATGTCGGCCTTCTTGCTGGTGAGCTTCGCCATCTGCTCGTCGACCCGCTTGAGGCGGTTTTCGAGCGGCTTCTTGAGCGCTGCGACGCGCTGGCGCTCTTCGGCGCCGAGGCGCTTTTGTTCCTTGCGCTCGGCCGGCGGCACCGGCGGCGCGACTACCACCGGCGCTGCCGCGACAGCGACAGCCGCTTTCGGAATCGGCAGCAGGTCGGTCCCTTTGCCGAGCTTGGTCTTGAACAGCCAGTCCTTGTAGTCGTCCAGGTCGCCGTCGAAGGGTTGCAGGCGGCCGTTGGCGACGATGATGAATTCGTCGGTCGTGGCGCGCAGCAGGTGGCGATCGTGGGAAACGACGACCAGCGTGCCTTCGAACTGCGCCAGCGCCATCGTCAGCGCCTCGCGCGTCTCCAGATCCAGGTGGTTGGTCGGTTCATCGAGCAGCAGCAGATTCGGACGCTGCCAGACGATCAGGGCCAGCGCCAGGCGCGCCTTTTCGCCGCCCGAAAACGGCCGGATCGGGCTGGTCACCATCGTGCCCGGGAAGTTGAAGCTGCCCAGGAAGTTGCGCAGTTCCTGTTCGCGCACGGTCGGCGCGATCTTGGCGAGGTGCCACAGCGGCGACTCGTCGTGGCGCAGCATTTCGACCTGGTGCTGGGCAAAATAGCCGATCGACAGGCCCTTGCCGAGGGTGGCGTCGCCCGTCAGCGGCGCCAGCTCGCCGGCGATGGTCTTGATCAAGGTGGACTTGCCGGCGCCGTTCACGCCCAGCAGGCCAATCCGCTGGCCGATCTGCAGCGAGAAGTTGATGTTGTTGACGATGGTCTTGGCGCCGACCTTGTCGCCATGGCCGTCCAGCAGCGGATAACCCGCGTCGACGTTTTCCATCACCAGCAGCGGGTTCGGGGCCGCCAGCGGCTCGCGGAACTCGAACGAGAATTCGGCGGCCGCGCGCAAGGGCGCCAGTTCTTCCATCTTGGCCAGCGCCTTCATGCGGCTCTGGGCCTGGCGCGCCTTGCTGGCTTTCGCCTTGAAGCGGTCGATGAAGGATTCCAGGTGGGCCCGTGCGCGCTGCTGCTTTTCCATCGCGCTGGCGGCCAGGATCATCGCGGCGGCGCGCTGGCGCTCGAAGGACGAGTAGTTGCCCGAGTAGCGCTTGAGTTTGCGCTCGTCGATGTGCACCACCACGTTGACGATCTCGTCGAGGAAATCGCGATCGTGGGAGATGATGACCAGGGTGCCCGGATAACGCTTCAGCCAGTCTTCCAGCCAGATGATCGCATCCAGGTCAAGGTGGTTGGTCGGTTCATCGAGCAGCAGCAGGTCGGAAGGGCACATCAGCGCCTGCGCCAGGTTCAGGCGCATGCGCCAGCCGCCCGAGAAACTGGCCACCGGCTGCTGCATCTGGTCGAGCGTGAAGCCCAGGCCCAGCAGCAGCTGTTCGCCGCGCGACTGCACCGTGTAGGCGTCGGCATCCATCAGGGCGCCGTGCACGTTGCCCATCGCGATACCGTTTTCTTCCGTATGTTCGGCCGCTTCCAGCACATCGAGGTCGGCCTGCAAACGGCGCAGGGTGACGTCGCCGTCGATCGCGTATTCCAGCGCGGGGCGGTCGAGCGCAGGCGTCTCCTGCGCGACGTAGGCCATGCGCCATTTGGCGGGGAAATCGATCTCGCCCTGGTCGGCATGCAGTTCGTTGCGCAGCATGGCGAACAGGCTGGATTTGCCGGCGCCGTTCGCGCCGATGAGGCCGATCTTGTCGCCGGGGTTCAGGGTCAGGTCGGCGTTTTCCAGCAGCGGCTTTATGCCGCGCATCAGGCTGACGTTCAGGAAGCGGATCATGCGTGTTCTATTCTATTTATGCGTGTTGAAGCTGCTCGGCGGTCAGCAGGAATACTGCCTCGTCGCCGGCGCTTGTGGTGAGCCAGGTCAGGCCCAGGTGGCCGAAGGCGGCTTCGGCGTATTCTGCCTCGTTGCCGATTTCGACGACCAGGATGCCCTCGGGGGTGAGGCGTTCGGCGGCGCCGGCGACGATCTTGCGCACCAGGTCCATTCCGTCCGCGCCGCCGTGCAGGGCGATCTGCGGTTCGCGCAGGTATTCCGGCGGCAGCTTGGCCATCGAATCGGCGTTCACATAGGGCGGGTTGGTGACGATCAGGTCGTACTTCTTGAACGGCACGTTCTCGTACAGGTCCGACTCGATCGGATTGACGCGGCCCTCCAGCTTGTAGTCGCGGATGTTACGTTCGGCCACGGCCAGCGCATCGGCCGAGATGTCGGCCGCATCGACGACGGCGTTCTGGTAGACGTCGGCCATCATGATCGCCAGACAGCCGGAACCGGTGCACAGTTCGAGCACGTTCTCGACGGCGAACGGATCGTTCACCCACGGGCTGAAGTAATTCGGAATCAGCTCGGCGATGAAGGACCGCGGCACCAGCACGCGCTCGTCGACATAGAAGGCATAGCTGCCGAGCCAGGCTTCGTTCGTGATGTAGGCGGCCGGCACGCGCTCGGCGGTGCGGCGTTCGATCACGGACAGCACCTGCAGCACTTCTTCCGGCAGCAGCTTCGCGTCGAGGAAAGGATCGAGGCGGTCGAGCGGCAGTTTCAGGGTGTGCAGGACCAGGTAGGCCGCTTCGTCGAAGGCTTCGGCGCTGCCGTGGCCGAAGAACAGCCTGGCGGCGTTGAAGCGGGTGACGGCGTAGCGCAGCAGGTCGCGCGGGGTGCTGAAGGTTGTCGTGGTCATGGCGGTTTCTCGCGGTCTGGTCTCTGGAATCTGGTTAATCTGATTAGACAGCCAGCAGGTTTTCCAGCGTGCGGCGGTAGATATTTTTCAGTGGATCGATGAAGCGCAGCTCGACGTGCTCGTCGATTTTGTGGATGCTGGCGTTTGGTGGGCCGAATTCTATCACCTGGGGACAGATGCGGGCGATGAAGCGCCCATCCGAGGTCCCGCCGGTGGTCGACAGCTCCGTCGCCACACCCGTCTCCAGCTTGATTGCGCTGCACACCGCATCCGACAGCGTACCCTTCGGGGTCAGGAAGGGCAGGCCCGACAGCGTCCAGTCCAGGTCGTACTCGAGGCCGTGGTGGTCGAGGATGGCGTGCACGCGCGCTTCCAGGCCCTCGGCCGTGCTGGCGGTCGAGAAGCGGAAGTTGAATTCCAGCGTCAGCTGGCCGGGAATGACGTTGTTCGCGCCGGCGCCGGCATGGATGTTCGACACCTGCCACGAGGTCGGCGCATAGTATTCGTTGCCTTCGTCCCAGACCTCGAGCGCCAGTGCGGCCAGCGCCGGCGCGGCCTGGTGGATCGGGTTGCGCGCCAGGTGCGGATAGGCGATGTGGCCCTGGATGCCCTTGATGACGAGGTGGCCCGAGAGCGAACCGCGGCGGCCGTTCTTGATCATGTCGCCGAGGATGTGGCTCGAGGTTGGCTCGCCGACCAGGCAATAGTCGAGCGTGACGCCGCGTTCTTCCAGCAGCTCGCAGACGACGACCGTGCCGTCGGTGGCCGGGCCTTCCTCGTCGCTCGTGATCAGGAAGGCAATCGAACCCTTGTGGTCGGGGTGGGCAGCGACAAATTCCTCGCAGGCGACGACCATCGCCGCGATCGAGGTCTTCATGTCGGCCGCGCCGCGGCCATACAGTTTGGCGTCGCGCACCGTCGGCGCGAAGGGCTCGGAGGTCCACTGGTGCACGGGGCCGGTCGGCACCACGTCGGTGTGGCCGGCGAACACGAATACCGGCGATTCGGTTCCCTTGCGCGCCCACAGGTTGGTGACGCCGTTCGATTCGATGCGCTCGCACACGAAGCCGAGCGGCGCGAGCAGCGCGCTCAAGCGCTGCTGGCATCCCTTGTCCTTTGGCGTGACCGAATCGAGCGCGATCAGTTCGGCCGCCAGCTCCTGGGTGCGCGAAGTCTTGATCATGCAGCCCCCATCAGGCGCGCGTAGTTGTCCGGACTGAAACCCACCGCCAGCGCGCCATCGCCTTCCAGCACCGGGCGCTTGATCACCGAGGGTTGTTCCAGCATCAGCTCCAGGGCCGAGGCCTTGTCGACAATCGCCGCCTTGCGCTCATCCGGCAGCTTGCGCCAGCTCGTGCCTTTACGGTTGACCAGGATTTCCCAATCGAGTTCGTCGAGCCAGCGCGCGGCGGTGGCGCGGTCCAGTCCCTGCTTCTTGAAATCGTGGAAGGTGAACTCGTGACCGTTCTCGAGCAGCCAGGTGCGTGCTTTCTTGACGGTGTCGCAATTGGGAATACCGTAGAGCGTCTTTTTCATGGGCGTAAATAGTGCTGAGCAAGGAGGCTTGCCGGGAGCGCGGTGGTTCGGGGAGGGCGAGAGGATACCATACGCCCATCTGGCTGGCAGATGTCGCACACGGCCGTTCAGGATTGAACGGCCCGGGACCTCAGGTATTGAGCGTGAACTCGGTAAAAGTCGGCGCCGGCGGCTCGTCCGGCTTGTTGGTGCTTTCATCCGTCGTGGCCGGCCCGTTGTTGAGCAGCCACAGCAGATTGGTTGCCGAATCCGCATTCGCCAGCGCGTCTTCCTTGGTGATCAGGCCCGACTGCACCAGGGCCAGCAGTGCGCCTTCGAAGGATTGCGATCCAGGCGAGAGGCTCTTGTCCATGGCTTCCTTGATCTGGCTGAGTTCGCCTTTTTCGATCAGGTCGGCGATGTAGCGGGTGTTCAGCATCACCTCGACCGCGGGCTGGCGCGTGCCACCCGCGGCGGAGCGCACCAGGCGCTGCGAGACGATCGCGCGCGTGGCCGAGGCCAGGTCCTGCAGCAGGGCGGGGCGGTTCTCGACCGGGTAGAAGCCGATGATGCGGTTCAGCGCGTTGTAGCTGTTGTTCGCGTGCAGGGTGGCGACGACCAGGTGGCCGGACTGGGCATAGGCAAGGGCCGCGCCCATCGTCGCCTGGTCGCGGATTTCGCCGATCAGGATCACGTCGGGCGCCTGGCGCAGGCTGTTGCGCAGGGCGAGTCCGAAGTCGGGCGCGTCGCTGCCGATTTCGCGCTGGTTGACGATCGATTTCTTGTTCTTGAACAGGTATTCGATCGGGTCTTCCAGCGTCAGGATGTGACCGGTCCGCTGCTCGTTGCGGTAGTCGAGCATCGAGGCGATCGTGGTCGATTTACCCGAACCGGTGGCGCCGACGATCAGGAGCAGGCCGCGCTTTTCCATGATGAGGTCAAGCAGCACCGCCGGCAGGCCGAGTTCGCCCAGCGGCGGGATGGTGGCCGGCACGAAGCGGAATACGGCCGAGACGCTGCCGCGCTGGCGGAAGGCGGACAGGCGGAAGCGGCCCAGGTTGGGCCTCGATATGCCCATGTTCAGTTCGTTGCTGCGGTCCAGCTCGGCCTGTTGTTCAGGAGAGATGATTTCCGACAGCAGGGAGTCGATGTTTTCGGGGTCGAGCTTGTGCTGGTTGATCGGGATGAGGTTCCCGTTGATTTTGATGTGGACGGGAGAATTGACCGCGAAGAACATGTCCGACGCGTTTTTTTCTTTCATGAGCTGGAACAGGCGGTCCATGGCCATTTGGCGGTGTCTCCCGGGTGGTGCTGTTTGATTGTGCGGCAGATCGGGCGATATTTAACGCGTGGGCTCGAGAGCCCACGCGTCAGCCGGCCGCGGCGCAGCCGTGAAGCCGATTAAACCCCGCGCAGCAACTCGTTGATGCCGGTCTTCGCCCGCGTCTTCGCATCGACCCGCTTGACGATCACGGCGCAGTACAGGCTGTACTTGCCGTCCGGCGAAGGCAGGCTGCCCGACACGACGACGGAACCCGACGGGATGCGGCCGTAGCTTACTTCGCCGGTTTCGCGGTTGTAGATCTTGGTCGACTGGCCGATGTACACGCCCATCGAAATGACCGAGTTCTCTTCGACGATCACGCCTTCGACGATTTCCGAACGGGCGCCGATGAAGCAGTTGTCTTCGATGATGGTCGGGTTGGCCTGCATCGGCTCCAGCACGCCGCCGATGCCGACGCCGCCCGACAGGTGGACGTTCTTGCCGATCTGCGCGCAGGAACCCACCGTGGCCCAGGTGTCGACCATCGTGCCTTCATCGACATAGGCGCCGATGTTGACGTAGGACGGCATCAGGACCACGTTCTTGCCGATGAAGGAACCGCGGCGGGCGACTGCCGGCGGCACGACGCGGAAACCGCCTTTTGCAAAATCTTCGGCGGTGTAGTCGGCGAACTTGGTCGGGACTTTATCGTAGAACTGCATGCCGCCGGCTTCGACCGGGACGTTGTTCTCGAGGCGGAACGACAGCAGGACGGCCTTCTTGATCCACTGGTTGACCAGCCAGTCGCCGCCTTCTTTCTGCGCCACGCGCATGGTGCCGGCGTCGAGGCCGGCCAGCACGTGGCTGACTGCCTCGCGTACGTCGGCAGGCGCGCTGGATGGGCTGAAGTCCGCGCGCTGTTCCCACGCGGTGTCGATGATGTTCTGGAGTTGTTGGGTCATGGTTTTGGTCTCGTTTCAGGAAGCGGCAAGCTGGTGCGTGGTACCGAGGGACTGGCAGAACTGGACGATGCGATTGGCTGCTTCCAGCCCTTCGTCGACGCCCGCCACCAGGGCCATGCGGATGCGGTTGCGGCCCGGATTGGTCCCGTGCGCGTCGCGCGCGAGATAGGATCCGGGTAGAACCGTCACATTATATTCGGCGTACAGCCGGCGTGCGAAGTCGGTGTCGGACAGCTTGGTGCGGCGCACGTCGGCCCACAGGTAGAAGCCGGCGTCGGGCAGCTCGACATCCATCACCTCGCGCAGCAGCGGGGTAATCAGGTGGAATTTTTCCTTGTACAGCGTGCGGTTGTCCTGCACGTGCGACTCGTCGCCCCAGGCCGCGATCGAGGCCGCCTGCACCACCGGCGACATCGCGCCGCCGCAGTAGGTGCGGTAGAGCAGGAATTTCTTGAGCACGGCGGGATCCCCGGCGACGAAACCGGAGCGCATGCCCGGCACGTTCGAGCGCTTCGACAGGCTCGAGAACACGATCAGGTTGGCATACGGACGCTCGCCGCTGCTGCGGCCCAGCTGGTGCGCCGCTTCCAGCGCGCCCAGCGGCGGGGCGGCACCGGTATAGATCTCGGAATAGCACTCGTCGGCCGCGATCACGAAGCCGTGGCGGTCGCTCAGCTCGAACAGTTCGCGCCAGTCGTCGAGGCTCAGGACCGCGCCGGTCGGGTTGCCGGGCGAGCAGACATACAGCAGCTGCACGCGTGCCCAGACTTCATCCGGCACCGCGCTGTAGTCGGGCGCGAAGTTGCGCGCCGGGTCCGAATTCACGAAATACGGCGTGGCGCCGGCCAGGTAGGCCGCGCCTTCGTAGATCTGGTAGAACGGGTTCGGGCACAGCACCAGCGGGTCCGGGCGGCTGGCGTCGACGGCCGAATGGGCGATCGCGAACAGCGCCTCGCGCGAACCGTTCACCGGCAGCACCATGGTCGCCGCGTCCAGCTGCGGGACGCCATAGCGGCGCTCGATCCAGGCTGCGATGGCCGCGCGCAGCGGCTCGCCGCCGACCGTGCTCGGATAGTTCGACAGGCCGGCCACCGCATGCATCAAGGCTTTTTCGATGAAGGGCGGCGTCGGATGCTTCGGTTCGCCGATGCCGAGGCTGATCGGGGGCAGCCCGGCGTTCGGGGTCACGCCGGCGAACAGGGCGCGCAGCTTTTCGAAGGGATAGGGATGGAGTTTGTCGAGATGTGGATTCACGGCGGTCTTGGTGGGCGCGATGCGAAAGCGACCATTATAAGCCGATAAATACCGGCGCCGCTCTACGCGCTGCCGAGGCCCGCGCGCTCGCGCCACGCGCCCGGATTGGAGCCCGAGCATTCCTTGAACGCGTGCGTAAAAGCGCTCTGCTCCTGATAGCCGAGCAGGAAGGCGATCTCCAGCAGCGACAGGCTGTCCTGGCGCAGGTAATCGACCGCCAGCGCATACCGGGCGCCGTCGAGCACCTGCTGGAAGCTCGCGCACGCCTCGGCCAGTTTGCGCTGCAGCGTGCGCGGCGACACATCCAGCCCGGCCGCGATGGTGTGCAAGCGCACGCGGTCATGCGCCAGGTTGCGGATGACGGCAGCGGCTCGAAAAAAAACGGGCTGTTGACGAGCAGGCTGAATGCGATCGATGAATTGAATGCAAAGCTGGAAAAAGCGGGCTCGCTGGAAGATCAGCGCAAGAAATAAACACCGGCTATTCCTGCCAACACCAGCCTGCGCGCGTTTTCCCGGACAACCCGTCCGGCCGGCGTGTTATCAACAGGCCACAGTCGGGATGGCGTGATGGGTCACGCCGGTCTTCACCGCGCGCACGCCATTGCGTCCTGCGTCCTTGACCGCGTACATGGCGCGGTCGGCGCAGACGAAGAATTCCTTGATGTCGTCCAGCTGGGTCGGGACGATCGTGGCCACGCCCAGGCTGGCGGTCACCCAGCGCGAGGTGGCCGAGCGCGGATTGGGGATGTGCAGCGATTCGATGTGGGCGCGGATCGCTTCGGCCAGCAGGCAGGTCGCCTCGAAACCGGTCTCGCCGAACAGCAGCACGAATTCCTCGCCACCGTAGCGCGCGGCGATATCGGTGGCGCGCAGTGCATGCGACTGCAGCGCCAGCGCGACCTGCTGCAGGCAGGTATCGCCGGCGGCGTGGCCGAGGCTGTCGTTATATCCCTTGAAATGGTCGACGTCGAGCACGATGAGCGAGAGCGGCTCGCTCGAACGCACCGCGCGCTGCCATTCCTTTTCCAGGAAGCTGTCGAAGTGGCGGCGGTTGGCGATTTTCGTCAGCGGATCGACCATGGCCGCGCGCTGCAGCGCGTTTTCGGATTGCTTGTGGTGCGTGATGTCGTGCAGCAGGGCGACGAGCAGCGGCTGCTCGCCCGCCATCGGCGTCAGGGTGAAATCCATCGCGCGCAAGATGCCGTCGCGCTGGCGGATCAGGACCTCGCGCGCGCCTGGCCATTCCGGCTGCGCCGTACCGGCCAGGCTTTCGCTGAACAACGCCAGGTATTCCTGTGCCACCGAAGGCGCCAGCAGGTCGTCGAGCGAGGCGCCGGCCAGTTCGGCCGGCGCGTAGCCGAGGTAGCGGTCGCAGGAGGGATTGGTGTACTGGATGCGCCCGGACGGTTCGATCACCATCAAGCCCTCGTCCATGCTGTCGACGATCAGGCGCAGGCGCTCGGCCTGCTGTTGCTGCGACATGCAGGTGCTGCGAAAGTGAAGCTGGGCGCGCACCCGTGCGCACACTTCGGCCAGGCGCAGCGGTTTCGGAACATAGTCGGAGGCGCCGATAGCGAAAGCGGCGACGACGTCGTCGGTATCGGTACGCGCGCTCATGAAGACGACGGGAATGCTGCAGGTTCTCGGATGCGCCTTCAGGCGGCGGCACACTTCCATGCCGTCCATGCCGGGCAGGACGATGTCGAGCAGGATCAGGTCCGGCTGCGCGCGCTGGGCAATGACGAGCCCCCGTTCGCCGCTGTTGGCAACGAAGGTCTGGTAGCCCTGCTGCAGCATCATGGAACGCATCAATCCGAGCTGCGCGGGAGCGTCGTCGACGATCAGGATGGCAGCCTGGCGCGGCATTGCAGCAGGTGCGGGGGCTAGAGGGGACATTGCAGTTTCGTCGTGGCGACGGGTTTGATCTCGTGCAAAATCATAACCCGATGTCACCCCAGGCGGTAACTTTTGTTTCCTAAAGGCTAGCTTTTATTGTTGCGGCGCTGCAACCGACCGGTGTAAATGCCGGGTAACTGCAGGTATTTCCAGACGGCCCTTCAGTGTCTCATTCATGGCGCATAAAGTGCCATGGCAGCCGCCGCATGCGGCAGCTGCCCGGACTGTTACAACATCGCCGCGATCAGCTTGCCGAGGATCGCAATGCCTTCGCGGATACGTTCCGGAGGCACCGTCACGAACGACAGGCGCAGCGTGTTGGTTTCGCCTGCGTTGGCATAGAAGGGCGCGCCCGGCACGAAGGCGACGCGCGAGGCGATCGCCGTGTCGAGCAGCTTCATGGCGTCGATCTGTTTCGGGAGCGTGACCCAGATGAACATGCCGCCTTCCGGCTTGGTCCAGCTGACGCTGGCCGGGAAATGTTCGGCCATCGCATCGAGCATCGCCTGGCACTGCTTGCCGTAGAGCGCGCGGATGGTCGGGATGTGCTCGTCCAGGAAGCCGTCCTTGACCACTTCGTGCACCACCATTTGCGTGAGCTGGGCGGTGTGCAGGTCGGCGGCCTGCTTGGCCAACTCGAGGCGGCGCACCAGCGGCAGCGGGGCGCACACGTAGCCGAGGCGGATGCCCGGCGTGAGCACCTTCGAGAACGACCCCATGTAGATGACGCCTTCCGGATTCATCGCCACCATTTTCGGCATCGGCGCGCCCGAGTACGACAGCGCGCCGTAGGGGTCGTCCTCGATCAGCGGCAGGCGCAGGCGCGCGCAGGTTTCCACCAGCTCGTGCCGGCGTGCCAGCGAAAGCGAGCGGCCGGTCGGGTTCTGGAAGTTCGGCAGCGAGTACAGCAAACGGGCACCTTCCGCGACGCCGTCGATCGAGGACGGCACCAGGCCGTCGTCGTCGGTGTCGACCGAAGCGAATTCGGGGCGGTACACCGAGAAGGCCTGCAGGGCGCCCAGGTAGCTCGGGGTTTCGACCAGCACCCGGCTGCCTTCGTCGATCAGCACTTTGCCGATCAGGTCGAGGGCTTGCTGCGAGCCCGACACCATCAGGATCTGCTCGGGCAGGATCTTCGTCCCTTCGGTGGATAACGAATTGGCGATCCACTCGCGCAGCGGCGCGAAGCCATCCGTCGGGCCATATTGCAGCGCGACCTTGCCGGCATCACGCAGCACCTTGTCGTAGGCCGCTCGCATGCGCTCGACCGGGAAGGTGGCGGGCGAGGGCAGGCCGCCGGCGAAGGAAATGATCTCCGGGCGCTGGGTGATTTTCAGGATCTCGCGGATGAACGAGCTTTGCAGCCCCTGCGCGCGTTCCGAAAACTGCCACTGGATGGGATGAGGATTCTCGATTTTCATGCTGGTCTCACGATGAAGGAACCGCCGGCCATGACCGGCCACGATAGGCGCGCCGGGTAGGCCGCCCTGCATTGCGCACCGGGCCGGGCGGATAGCCCGGTCCGGCGCGCTATTTCTTGTCGAAACGTATTGTGACCGGAGCGGCTTACGCCACTTCGACGATCATCTCGATCTCGACGCAGGCGCCGCGCGGGATCTGGGCCACGCCGAAGGCGGAACGCGCGTGCTTGCCGGCGTCGCCGAAAACTTCGCCGAACAGTTCCGAGGCGCCGTTGGTGACCAGGTGCTGCTCGGTGAAGTCCGGGGTCGAGTTCACCAGGCTCATCAGCTTGACGATACGCTTGACGCGGGTCAGGTCGCCGCCGCAGGCATCCTGCAGCGTGCCCATCAGGTCGACCGCGATCGCGCGCGCGGCAGCCTGGCCGTCGAGGGTGGTCTTGTCCTTGCCCAGCTGGCCGACGTCGACCGAACCGTCCGCGTTCTTGGCGATGTGGCCCGAAATGAAGACCAGGTTGCCGGTTTGCACGTACATGACGTAGGCGGCAGCCGGGGCAGCCGCTTGCTGCAGGGAGATGTTCAGTTCCTTCAGTTTGTCGTAGACGGACATGGGAATTCCAATGCGGTGGATGAAGCCGGTATTGTACGACTTGGCGGCGCGCTTGCCGCCATCCGTTTGAAGGCGGCGATCACGCGCGAGCCCGATTCGGCGCCGCGTTCGCTACAGGCTGCGGGCCAGGACCCTCGCCACCACCTTCGCCGAGCACCCAATCGATTCAAAGGACAATACCCGCAACCGCCCAAGCTGCCCATCGCCGCCTCGATCAACCCACCCAAAAAGACAAGCACCGACAAGAACGACACACCTACATTAAATTAAATCGCACCGGTGTCCAAATGTCATTGACACGTTCCGGCGAAGGCCTCTTGAAAACCGTAAAGCTATCCCAATATCCCTGCAATCCGTACAACCCGTAATCCGTTTAATCTGTAACTCACGAGGAACAACATGGCTGTCGCCGAAAAAGAAACCCTTGGCTTCCAAGCAGAAGTAAAACAGCTGCTGCAACTGATGATCCACTCCTTGTATTCGAACAAGGAAATCTTCTTGCGCGAACTCGTTTCGAACGCCTCCGACGCGGCCGACAAGCTGCGCTTCGAAGCGATCAACAACGACGCCCTGTACGGCATCGACCATGAACTGAAGATCAAGGTCAGCCTCGACAAAGAGGCGCGCACCATCACGATTTCCGACAACGGCATCGGCATGAGCCGCGAAGAAGTCATTTCGCACCTGGGCACGATCGCCAAGTCGGGCACCAAGGAATTCTTCTCGCGCCTGTCGGGCGACCAGCAGCAGGACGCGGCCCTGATCGGCCAGTTCGGCGTGGGCTTCTATTCCGGCTTCATCGTCGCCGACCGCATCACGGTCGAAACGCGCCGCGCCGGTGCCGAAGCTGCCGAGGGCGTGCGCTGGGAGTCGGCCGGCGAAGGCGACTACAGCGTCGAACCGATCGAGAAGGTCAATCGCGGCACCGACGTCATCCTGCACCTGCGCGAAGGCGAGGACGAGCTGCTGTCGAACTGGAAGCTCAAATCGATCATCCGCAAGTATTCGGACCACATCTCGCTGCCGATCCTGATGCAGAAGGAAGAGTGGGACGAAGAGCAGAAGGCCACCGTCGCCCGCGACGAGTTCGAGACCGTGAACCAGGCCAGCGCGCTGTGGGCACGCAACAAGTCGGAAGTGACGAAAGAGCAGTACGACGAGTTCAACAAGCACGTCTCGCACGACTTCCAGGAGCCGCTGACCTTCACGCATAACCGCGTCGAAGGGCGCAGCGAATATACCCAGCTGCTGTACGTGCCGAGCCACGCCCCGTTCGACTTGTGGGACCGCAACAAGCGCGGCGGCATCAAGCTGTATGTGAAGCGCGTCTTCATCATGGATGACGCCGAGCAGCTGATGCCGACCTACCTGCGCTTCATCAAGGGCGTGATCGACTCTGCCGACTTGCCGCTGAACGTCTCGCGCGAAATCCTGCAGGAGTCGCGCGACGTCAAGGTGATCCGCGAGGGCTCGACCAAGCGCGTGCTCGGCATGCTCGAAGAGATGGCGAACGCCGACGAGCAGGAAACCAGGGACAAGTACGTCACCTTCTGGAAGGAATTCGGCCAGGTGCTGAAAGAAGGCATCGGCGAGGACGCGACCAACAAGGACCGCATCGCCAAGCTGCTGCGCTTCGCGTCGACGCAGAACGAGTCGGATGAGCAGACGGTGTCCTTCGCCGAGTACATCGGGCGCATGAAGGAAGGCCAGGACAAGATCTTCTTCGTCACTGCCGATAACTACAACGCCGCGAAGAACAGCCCGCACCTCGAGATCTTCCGCAAGAAGGGCGTCGAAGTGCTGCTGCTCACCGACCGCGTCGACGAGTGGATGCTGTCCTTCCTGACCGAATTCGAAGGCAAGGAACTGACCTCGGTGGCCAAGGGCGGCCTCGATCTCGGCAAGCTGGAAGACGAAGCCGAGAAGAAGGAACACGAAGAGACCGAGACCCAGTACAAGGACCTGGTCGAGCAGATGAAGGTCGCGCTGGCGGACAAGGCCAAGGACGTGCGCGTGACGCACCGCCTGACCGACTCGCCGGCCTGCCTGGTGGCGGACGAACACGAGCTGTCGGCCAACCTGGTGCGCTTGCTGAAAGCGGCCGGCCAGAACGCGCCGGAGAGCAAGCCTATCCTCGAGATCAACCCGAACCACCCGCTGGTGACGCGCCTGAAGTACGAAGACGCGACGCAAGCGCGCTTTGCCGACTGGTCGCATATCCTGTTCGACCAGGCGATGCTGGCAGAGGGCGGCAGCCTGGCCGATCCGGCGAGTTTCGTGAAGCGCTTGAACGAGATGTTGTTGGCGACGGCGAAGTAATCGAGTCGTTGTATAAAGAACCGGGCTTCGCGCCCGGTTTTTTTACGTCTTGCGTTTCGATTGGTCGCGCGTGCGTAACGCGTGGGCTCGAGAGCGGTAGGCCGCAGCCGTTGACCGTCGCGTCACCTGGGGTGGGCATGTGTGCCCACGCGGTTTCATCACATGAATTTCGCGCCGCTCGCCCGATCCGCTAGCGGTAATCTGGCTGCCATCCACATGAAGAAACGCTCGAACCACCCCTTGCGATGCTCGGTCACCTGCCCGACCATCCAGGTCGCCGCTGCGATCAGGCCCACCAGCAGCAGGACATCGCCCGCATCCGAACGCCGGTGCGGATACACGCCGATCCACAACTGCATCACGACCGTGTGCACCAGGTACAGCGTGAACGTGTACGAAGCCAGCGCGCGCACCGGTGTTTCGATCCGCAGCAAGGCCATGAAGCCGGCGCTTTTCGCGCACAGGAAGTTGAGCACGACCAGCACGCAGACGAGGTAGTCGGGCAGGAAGCGGTCGGCGCTTTTCAGGGGCAGGCCGGGGAAGGGCCAGCTTGCCTGTCCCAGCGCGCGCAGCGTCACGTCGAGGCCGGCCAGCTTGAACGCCACCAGCAATGCCAGCGTCGCGCACCAGCCGGCGAGCGCCAGCGGGCGCGCGATCGTGTGCGTCTTTTGCCAGTGATAGGCGGCGACGCCGGCCAGCCACACCGGCAGCAGCAGCCACAGTTTCGGTCCGACGAGCAGCAGCAGCGAACTCACCGCCACGACGCGCCGCATGCCGCGCAGGTAGAAGGCGGCGCCAAAGAGCACGTAGTACCAGACCTCGTAGCCGAGCGACCAGTAGGGCGCAAGCAGCGGCGGCACTTCGTTCAGGGCCCAGAGTTCGCCCATGAACAGCAGGTGCAGCGGCAGGTAGAGCCAGGGTTTGCCGAACTGGTAGAACTGCTGCGGCGCAGCCTGCCCGGTGAGCAGGAGGAAGGCGGCGGCGCCGACACCGAGCAGCAACAGCGGCAGCACCACCGAATAGATGCGCGTGCAGCGTGCGATGCAGTAGTCGCGCAGGCCGGTGTTCTTGCGTTCGGTCGTGTACGCGATTACGAAGCCGGACAGGACGAAAAACACGACCACCGATTCGCGCCCGAGGTTGAACCACCAGTGGTCAGGGGCCGCGCCGATGAGGCCGTGGGACGGGAAATGGCTGGCCACGACCAGTACCGCCGCCAGGAAGCGGCAGCAATCGAGGTAGAGCGAGAACGGACGGGAAAGGGGAGGAGTCGGGTCTGCCATGGTCATGCCTGCTTATGCAGCCGCCATCATAACCGCATGCTGCACTGCATAGTGCAAATCTGGCAACGGGCGT
Organism: Massilia sp.; assembly: GCA_031398335.1. Lineage (GTDB taxonomy): Bacteria > Pseudomonadota > Gammaproteobacteria > Burkholderiales > Burkholderiaceae_D > Telluria. The sequence goes on along the minus strand of JANNNC010000078.1, from coordinate 25,226 downwards.
TGCTATTTGCGCACGTGCTCGAGGAATTCGAGCAGGAGCCGTTCGCCCTCGGGCCAGTCGCCATAGCCGGCGTCGGCATTCACGTGGCCGGCCGCGCCGATCTCGACATAGCGGCTGCCCCAGGCTTCGGCGAAGCCCAGGGCGCGCTCGCGCGTGACGAATTCGTCGTCGGTACTGGCAATCACCAGGCTCGGGAAGGGCAGGCGCGCCATCGGCACCGGGGAAAAACCGTTGGCGTCGATCGGGTAGGACGGGGCCTCGACGTCGCTGGGCGCGACCAGGAAGGCGCCGGCCGCGCGCAGGGGCGAGCCGGACGCAGCCCAGTGCGCGGCCAGCATGCAGCCCAGGCTGTGGGCGACGAGTACCGGCGCGCCGGCGCAGGCGCCCACGGCGGCGTCGAGTTCGGCCACCCATTCGTCGCGCACGGGATCGTTCCAGTCGCGGTGCTCGACCCGGCGAAACGACGGATGGCGCGCTTCCCAGTGCGACTGCCAGTGCTGCGGCCCGGAATTCCACAAGCCCGAAAGAATCAGTACGTCGCCATCCATGCAGCCTCCTTGTCGATGCGTTTTATTTTACTCGCGTCGCTTGACGCCGCCCTTACAGGGCCGTGCGCAGCGCGAACAGCTCCGGGAACAGCACCACGTCGAGCATCTTGCGCAGGTAACTGACGCCGGCCGTGCCGCCGGTGCCCGTCTTGAAGCCGATGATGCGCTCGACGGTGGTCACGTGGCGGAAGCGCCAGAAGCGGAAGGCCGTCTCCAGGTCGACCAGCTTTTCGGCCAGCTCGTACAGGCCCCAGTATCGATCGGGGTCCTGGTAGACGGCGAGCCAGGCGGCCTGCACCGAGTCGTCGTGGACGGTCGGCTCGATCGGCGAGCGGGCCAGGCGCTCGGGCGAAATGGCGTAGCCGCTGCGCGCGAGCAGGTGCACCGCCTCGTCGTAGATCGAGGGCGTGTTCAAGGCGGCATCCAGCGTCGCATGGGCCGGCGGGTTCTTTTCGTGCACCGCCAACAGGGCCGCGTTCTTGTTCCCGAGGATGAATTCGAGCTCGCGGTACTGATGCGACTGGAAGCCCGACGAGGCGCCCAGGAATGGGCGGATCGCCGTATACTCGGACGGCGTCATCGTCGCCAGCACGTCCCAGGCGTGCACCAGCTGGTCCATGATGCGGGCAACCCGCGCCAGCATCTTGAAGGCCGGACCAAGTTCGCCGGCGCGCAGGTGCACGCGCACGGCGTGCAGTTCGTGCAGCATCAGCTTGACCCAGAGTTCGCTGGTCTGGTGCTGGATGATGAACAGCATCTCGTTGTGGTTCGGCGAGAGCGGATGCTGGGCCGACAGGATCTGGTTCAGGCCAAGATAGTCGCCATAGCTCATCGACTCCTTGAAATCCATTTTCGCGCCATGCCAGTCGGCCGGCTTCTGGTTGGTATCGTCCATATACGCCTCAGGCTTATTTACGTCACTGTGCCGCGTTCGGCGGCGACGTCGTAGTCTTCACGGTCGAGGATATCCTTCAGGATCGCGACCGCATCCCAGACGTCGACGAAACGCGTGTACAGGGGCGTGAAGCCGAAGCGCATGATCTCGGGCTCGCGGTAGTCGCCGATCACGCCGCGCGCGATCAGGGCCGCCATCACGGCGTAGCCGTGCGGATGGGTAAAACTCACCTGGCTGCCGCGCCGGGCGTGCTCGCGCGGCGTGACCAGGCCCAGCGGGTGATTCGCGCAGCTCGCTTCGACCAGCGCGATAAAGAGATCGGTCAGGGCCAGGGACTTGGCGCGGATCGCTTCCATGCCGGTCTCCTCGAAGATCTCGAGGCCGCATTCGACCAGCGCCAGCGACACCACCGGCTGGGTGCCGCAGAGCGCGCGGCCGATGCCGTCGGTGGGCGCGAAGCCATGCGCCATCGCGAACGGTCTGGCGTGGCTCCACCAGCCGGTGAGGGGATGGGCGAACCGCGCCTGGTGGCGCTGCGGCACCCAGATGAAGGCCGGGGAGCCGGGGCCGCCGTTCAGGTATTTGTAGGTGCAGCCGACGGCGAAGTCGGCTTCGGCGCCAGCGAGGTCGAGCGGCACGGCGCCGGCCGAGTGGGCCAGGTCCCAGACGATCAGTGCACCGGATTGGTGCGCGCGGCGCGTGAGCGCGGCCATGTCGTGCTGGTAGCCGGTACGGTAGTTCACGTGGGTCAGCATCACCACGGCGCAATCGCCGTCGATCGCGGCCGGCAGCTCGTCGACAGAGTCCACCAGACGCACGCGGTAGCCGCGCTCGAGCCACTCGGCGAGGCCCTCGGCCATGTAGATATCGGTCGGGAAGTTGCTGCGCTCGGTGACGATGACGCGCCGCGCGGCGTTCGGCCCCTCGGCCTGGATGCGCACGGCGGCGGCCAGCGCCTTGAACAAATTCAAAGAGGTGGTGTCGGTGACGGCCACCTCGCCGGCCTGGGCGCCGATCAGCGGCGCCAGGCGTTCGCCGAGGCGCTTGGGCATATCGAACCAGCCGGCCGTGTTCCAGCTCTTGATCAGGTCCTGGCCCCATTCCTGCGCCACCACTTCGTGCACCCGGGCCAGCGCCGCGCGCGGCCGGGCGCCTAGGGAATTGCCGTCGAGGTAGATGAGGCCGGCGGGCAGATCGAAGCGCTCGCGCAAGGGCGCCAGCGGGTCCCGGGTGTCGCGGTCGACGCAGTCGGCACGGGTAATCGAAAGTTCGCTCATATATAGAGAGAGGAAGAGAGAGGAAAGGGTCAGGGAGCAGGGCACTCGTGCGCCGCCGATGTGGGCCGGAGTGTAGCAAGAAAAGGGCGCCCGGCGGCAGTTGGGAGATGACGCTTTGCCATCTTTCGCCGGCGCGATGCGGCGCCGGCCGACTTTTCTGGTCTTTTTTCACATTTTTTCGCATCCAGGCCTAAAGTTCCCGCCAAGGCTGCCGTAAAGGAGTCAGAGGCTTCAGAACGATGACGAAAAATAATTCAAGATTATTTTGAAATCACCCTAAAGTTCCTCGTAGTACTGCCGTTAAAGGTGCATCAGGCAAGAAACGAACGAAAAGATAGTTCGCTTTCCCCCTAAAGTTCTGGATTTGGTTGACGTAAACCAACACAAGAACATTTTTTCTTGCCGGCAGGCAATTCGCCGCATCGCATTTTGCAACGCCGCATCAGCCTCCTGTTTCATAGGAGCGCTTCTCACTTCGGCCCGGGTTTGTCAGACAAACTCCTACGGGCACCCCCGTGTTTACCGGACGCCAAATACAGTGTTCGTCCGATTCCCCTAATGTTTCTCTACAGTCAGAATCTATCTCACTGGCAACACACATTAGCGCCAGGTTCAACGGGATGGAGAAAAAAAATGACTGCAAACGACATGATGGCTGAAATTCGGGACGCCAACCTGAGCTACCTGATGCTGGCCCAGCAAATGATCCGCGCCGACAAAGTCACCGCCATTTTCCGTCTCGGCATCTCGGCCGACATCGCGGACCTGATCGAAGGCATGAGCAATGCACAGATCCTGAAGCTCGCCGGCGGCAACATGATGCTGGCCCGTTTCCGCTTCGACGACACCGCGATCCTGTCGATGCTGACCAGCCACACCAAGGACCGCGCCCTCGCACAGTCGCACGCCGCCATCCTGATGGCCGGCCAGCCCGCCGAAGAAATTGCATAATTTCCTAGATCACGGAAAAATTTCTTTAGAGATACATTGTAAAATCCCGCTGAGCTCTAGCCGATGGTGTAGGATAGCCGGGACACAAGCCGGAGCCGTGGGATGAGCAAAAAAAGCGTCGTATCTGAAGCGCAGGAAATCCAGCTCGCCATCGAGCTGATCACATTGGGCGCCCGCCTGCAATTGTTGGAAAGCGAAGTCTCGCTTTCCCGCGAGCGCCTCATCAAGCTGTACAAGGAACTCAAGGGCATGTCGCCTCCCAAGGGCATGCTGCCGTTCTCGACCGATTGGTTCCTGACCTGGCAACCGAACATCCACGCCTCGCTGTTCATCAATATCTATAATTTCCTGGTCGAACACGCTGGTGCGACGGGTGTCCAGGCGGTGATGAAGGCGTATAAACTTTATCTCGAACAGATGCCGGCCGCGCCGGGCGAAGAGCCGCTGCTCTCGCTGACGCGCGCGTGGACCCTCGTGCGTTTCTTCCAAAGCAATATGCTGGCGCTGGCTCCCTGCGGCAAGTGCAAGGGCAAGTTTGTCGTCAATACGTTCGATCTGAACAGCGATTACCTGTGCGGACTGTGCCACATGCCTTCGCGCGCCGGCAAGACCCGCAAAGCCAAGGATGCCGCGGCGCTGGATGCCGCCGTTGCCGCCGAAGCCGCCCGTCAGGATGCCCAGGGCGAGGCCTGAATTTTCGTGACATATACGCAGTGATGCTTCGCCTTCTGCGCGCACCGGCGGTGCGCGCGCTCCTGTGCCAGTGCGCCGCCTTTCCCCTGACCCTGCTCGCCGTCTACTTGCTGGCGCGCGCCGCTTTGCAGCCGTCTTACCTGGCCGCCGCCATCCTGCAGGGCGTGTTCGCCGCCGTGTTGACCTGGCGCTGGCGCCTGGCGTCGTGGTGGATCGCGATCTGCCTGTTGTTTCCGCTGGCGCTGTATGGGGCGGACAAGCTGGACCTGCCGCCCTGGCTGTTCCTCGCCGTTTTTCTCTTCATGCTGGTGCTGTACTGGTCCACTTTCCGTACCCAGGTGCCGTACTACCCGTCCGGCAAGTCGGCCTGGACGGCGGTGGCCGACCAGCTGCCGCAGGGCGGAAGCGTGTCCGTGATCGACATCGGCAGCGGCCTCGGCGGTCTGGTGCTCGACCTGGCGCGACGCCGCCCGGATGCGCAAGCGACCGGCATCGAGCTGGCGCCCTTGCCCTGGCTGGCCAGTGTCCTCAGGGCGAAGTTGAGCGGCAGCCAGGCCCGTTTCATCCGCGGCGACTATGAGTCGCTCGACTTCGGCAGCTTCGATGCCGTCTTCGCCTACCTCTCGCCGGCGGCGATGACGGCGCTGTGGCACAAGGCGCGGCGCGAGATGCATCCGGGCAGCATGCTGATGAGTTATGAATTCGCCATTCCCGACGCGCCACCCGACGTATCGCTCTATCTACAAGATACTGGTCGAACTCTCTACATATGGCACTTTTAGGCCACAGATCGGGCCTTTTTACTTGCCCGTAGGCCATTCTCCAGCTATTGTTCCAGCTGGAGTAGTTCCCCACGTAAATATTTTTTCTGAGATACATTGTCTCGGAATCCTGGACCTTCAGGCACCTCCGCCTGGCCGCCTTCTGGAGCAAGTGTCTTGTTAGTCATTATTGGTTACGTCATTGTGTGCGCTTCGGTGTTCGGCGGCTTCATCCTGGCCGGCGGGCATGCGGCCATTTTGTTCCAGCCGATCGAACTCCTGATGATCGGCGGCGCAGCCGTCGGCGCATTCTTTGTCGGTAACAACAACAAGTCGATCAAGGCGACCATGAAGGCGCTGCCGGGCCTGTTCAAGGGCTCGCCTTATACGCGCGAGATGTACATGGAACTGATGTCGCTGCTGTTCGACGTCCTCTCCAAGGTGCGCAAGGAAGGCCTGATGTCGATCGAGGGCGATATCGAAGCGCCCGAAGCGAGCCCGCTGTTCACGAAGTACCCGCTGGTGCTGGCCGACCACCACATCATCGAATTCATGGCCGACTACCTGCGCCTGATGGTCTCCGGTAACATGGACGCCTTCCAGATCGAGAACCTGATGGACAACGAGATCGAGACCCACCACCACGAAGGCGCGGTGCCGGCCCACGTGATCGCCAAGCTCGGCGACGGCCTGCCGGCCTTCGGCATCGTCGCCGCCGTCATGGGCGTGGTGCACACGATGGAATCGGTCGGCATTCCGCCGGCCGAACTCGGTATCCTGATCGCCAAGGCGCTGGTCGGCACCTTCCTCGGCATTTTGCTGGCCTACGGTTTCGTCGCGCCGCTGTCGAGCCTGGCCGAGCAGAAGCTCGACGAGTCGAGCAAGATGTTCCAGTGCGTGAAAGTGACCCTGCTCGCCAGCCTGAACGGTTACGCGCCGGCCCTGGCCGTGGAATTCGGGCGCAAGGTGCTGTACTCGACCGAGCGCCCGACGTTTGCCGAGCTCGAAGAGCACATCAAGAAATCGAAGGCCAAGTAAGCCATGGCTGATGAAGGAATGCGCCCGATTATCGTCAAGCGGATCAAGAAGACCGCTGGCGGGCACCATGGCGGCGCCTGGAAGATTGCCTATGCCGACTTCGTGACGGCGATGATGGCCTTTTTCCTGCTGATGTGGCTGCTTGGCTCGACCTCCAAGGGCGACCTCGAAGGGATCGCCGAACATTTCAAGAACCCGCTGAAAGTGGCGATGGAAGGCGGCTCCGGCTCCGGCGACAGTTCGTCGGTCATCAAGGGCGGCGGCACCGACCTCACGCGCCGTAACGGCCAGGTGAAGAAGGGCGACATCGACGCCGACAAGAAAACCTATGACCTGAACGCCGCCAAGGCCGCGCTCGAGAAGGCCGAAGGCGAGCGTCTGCGCAGCCTGAAGGCGAAGATCGAGGCGGTCATCGAAGCGAATCCGACTTTAAAAAAATACCAGAACCAGCTGCTGCTCGACATCACCAGCGAAGGCCTGCGCATCCAGATCGTGGACGAGCAGAACCGCCCGATGTTCGCGCTGGCGAAAGCCACGCTGCAGCCCTACACCAGCGACATCCTGCATGTGCTCGGCATGGTGCTGAACGACGTGCCGAACCGTATCGGCCTGTCCGGGCACACCGATTCGACGCCGTATTTCAGCGACGCCGGCTACAGCAACTGGGAACTCTCGGCCGACCGCGCCAACGCCTCGCGCCGCGCGATGGTGGTCGGGGGGCTGGGCGACGAGAAGATCCTGCGCGTGGTGGGCCTGGCCTCGGCCGCGCCGCTGGACCGCGCCGATCCCTTCAATCCGATCAACCGCCGCATCAGCATCATCGTGATGAACAAGCGCACCGAAGACGCCGTCATGCGCGACGCCGCCACGCTCGACGTGCCGGGCGACGACGGCAAGGCTGCGGCGCAGGCCGTTGTCGCCGCGACCAAGTAGCGCCCAGGGTTTCGGGCCAGGAGGACACAATGACAAGAAAAAAGATTTTAGGTTCGCACGTGAAACGCCTGTTGTCGGGCGTGTCGGCGCACGGGCGACGCCACCTGAGCGAAGTCGAAACCGACTTGCTGCAGACCGAATTGCTGCTCGAAGAGGCGGTGGACAAGCTCACCAGCAGCTTCATGGCCATCCATAGCGCGGTCGGTGCGCGCCAGGAGGCGATCGACCGCCTGCTCGCGGGTGGCACGCCCACGCCGGAGGAAAGCGAAAAACTGGCGGCGATGTCGGGCGAAATCGGCACCCACGTCAACTCGGCGATCACCAGCATGCAATTCCAGGACATGACGAGCCAGCTGATCGAGCGTACCCTGAAGCGCGTGACGGGCTTGCGCGAATTCCTCGGCACGCTGGACGAGCATGGCGCCGGCATCCAGCCGGACACGGGCAGCGACGAAATCGTCGAGCGCCTGGGCAAGGTCAGCATGGCGCTGGCGATCCAGTCGCTCGAGCTGCGCAGCGTGCTGCGCAAATCGGTCGAACAACGGCATCTCGAAAGCGGCGACATCGAACTGTTCTGACTTTGTTCAGACAGTTCGCCGCCCTCACAAACCAAGAAAACAGCAGGAGCAAAACATGGCTAAAACAATTCTCGCGGTCGACGATTCGAGCTCGCTGCGCCAGATGGTGGCGTTCAGCCTGAAGGCCGCCGGCTACCAGGTGGTCGAAGCGGTCGACGGCCAGGACGGCCTCGACAAGGCGAAGAACCAGGTCGTCGACCTGGTGCTGACGGATCAGAACATGCCGCGCATGGACGGCCTGTCGCTGATCAAGCACCTGCGCAGCCTGCCCGAGTACCAGAAGGTGCCGATCCTGATGCTGACCACTGAATCGTCGGACGAAATGAAATCGAAAGGCCGTGCGGCCGGTGCGAACGGCTGGCTGGTCAAGCCCTTCGACCCGCAGCGCCTGATCGAAGTCGTCAAGAAAGTGATCGGCTAAAGCATGCAGCAGCGCCGCATGCACGCGTCTTCCCGCAGGATTTCACCATGACGATCGACATCAGCCAGTTTTACCAGGTCTTTTTCGACGAAGCCGAGGAGCTGCTCGCCGAAATGGAACGGCTGCTGCTGGGCGTCGACCTGGCCGCCCCGGATAGCGAGGACCTGAACGCGATCTTCCGCACCGCCCACTCCGTCAAGGGGGGCGCCTCGACCTTCGGCATCACCGACATGAGCGAAGTGACGCACGTGCTCGAGTCCCTGCTCGACCGTATCCGCAAGGGCGAGATGGCCTTGACGTCGCAGCATGTCGATGCCTTCCTGGCCGCCAAGGACACGCTCAAGATGCAGCTCGACGGCCATCGCAACGGCGCCCACGTCGACCAGGACACGGTCGCCAACGTACGCATGGTGCTGCACGACCTGTCCCAGGGCCTGGTGCCGGCCGCCTCGCTGGTCGCGCCGTCGTTCCTGCACGCCGAACCGAAAGCGCAAACGGGCGAGGGCGCGCACCGTTACAAGATCGAACTGCCGGTCGTCGAACAGCGCGACGTGAATGCCCTGGTCGATGAACTCGGCCTGATGGGCCGGGTCTCGGTCACGCCCCTGGAGGGCGGGCGCAGCGCGCTGATCATCACGACCCACGAGAGCCTGGACGACATCGTCGCCATCTGCTCGTTCGTGCTGGACCCGGACGACCTGAAGATTTTCGAGGCGCCGCCGCTCACGCTCGAGCAGCGCGCGATCGAAGCGCTCGAACGCGCCCGCATCGAGGAAGCGCAGGGCTACGGCTTCTTCGATCCGGCCGACGACGCGCCCGCCGCGAACCTTGAACTGTCGGACGAAGAGCGCGGCTACGGGTTCTTCCAGCCGATCGAGCAGATCCGCGCGTTGGCAGGCGTCGATGCACCCCCCGCGCAGGCGGCGGTGGTGGACCTTGTCGAGGCGGTCGAGAAGAAGGCCGGCAAAAAAGACGAAAAGGGCGCGGAATCGTCCTCGATCCGGGTCTCGGTCGAAAAGGTCGATCAACTGATCAACCTGATCGGCGAACTGGTCATCACGCAGGCGATGATCGAGCAGCGCTCCAGCGGGCTCGACCCGATGCTGCACGAGCGCTTGCTGTCGTCGGTGTCGCAGCTGACGCGCAATACCCGCGATCTGCAGGAAGCGGTGATGTCGATTCGCATGATGCCGATGGACTTCGTATTCTCGCGCTTCCCGCGCATGGTGCGCGACCTGGCCGGCAAACTGGGCAAGAAGGTCGACTTCATCACCCACGGCGCCGCGACCGAGCTCGACAAGGGCCTGATCGAGCGCATCGTCGACCCGCTGACCCATCTGGTACGTAACAGCATCGACCACGGCATCGAACTGCCGGCCGCGCGCGCAGCAAGCGGAAAATCGGAAGCAGGGCGCCTGTTCCTGTCGGCCGGCCATCAGGGCGGCAACATCGTCATCGAGGTGGCCGACGACGGCGCCGGCCTCAACCGCGAACGCATTCTCGCCAAGGCGGCGCAGAACGGCCTGGCCGTGTCGGAGTCGATGAGCGACAGCGAGGTCTGGCAATTGATCTTCGCGCCGGGCTTTTCCACGGCCGACGTCGTCACCGACGTGTCGGGCCGCGGCGTGGGCATGGATGTTGTCAAACGTAACATCACTTCGATGGGTGGCTCGGTCGATATCCGCTCCGCCCGTGGTTTCGGCACCACGATTTCGATCTCTTTACCCCTGACACTCGCCATTTTGGACGGGATGACTATACGTTGCGGTGAGGAAATCTATATCCTTCCATTAGGCTACGTGGTCGAGTCGCTGCAACCGCGCCGTGAAGACGTGCGCGAGATCGCCGGCCGCGGCCAGGTGCTGAAGGTGCGCGGCGAATACCTGCCCCTGATCGCCCTGCACGGCATGTTCGGCATTGCCTCGCGCGTCAAGGAGCCAAGCGACGGCATCGTCGTCATCCTGGAATCCGAAGGCAAGCGCGCCGCGCTCCTGATCGACGACCTGGTCGGCCAGCAGCACGTGGTGGTGAAGAACCTGGAAGCGAATTACCGCAAGGTGGCCGGGATTTCCGGGGCCACCATCCTCGGCGACGGCGGCGTCTCCCTGATCCTCGACGTGGCCGCGCTGGTGCGCTCGTCGCGCCAGCTGGCCGACGAGGCGCTGGCCTCATAACTGAAACTACTCAAGGAAATCAACATGTCCCTCACCCAGATCACCGCACAGAGTCACGACGGCGCCGGCAACGAATACCTGGCCTTCACGCTCGGCTCGGAAGAGTACGGGATCGACATCCTGAAGGTGCAGGAGATCCGCGGCTACGAAGCCGTGACCCGCATCGCCAACGCCCCGGAATTCATCAAGGGCGTGATCAACCTGCGCGGCATCATCATCCCCGTGGTCGACATGCGCATCAAGTTCGAGCTCGGCACCCCGACCTACGACCAGTTCACGGTCGTGATCATCCTGAACATCGCCGGCCGCGTGATGGGCATGGTCGTCGACAGCGTCTCGGACGTGACCACGCTCACGCCGGACCAGGTCAAGCCGTCCCCGGACATGGGCAGTGCTTTCAGCACCGACTACCTGATCGGCCTGGGCACGGTCGACGAGCGCATGCTGATCCTGGTCGACATCGACCGCCTGATGTCGTCGGCCGAAATGGGCCTCATCGACAACAAGTTGGCTGCGTAACGCGCAAGGCACCGAGCAACACAATCGCTGGTCCTCCGGGCCGGCAGCACAGACAGGTAAGGGAAAGTGCCGTTACATACATCCGACACGGTCAAGGAATTTGACTTCACGCGCGCCGACTTCGAGCGTGTGCGCGCCCTGATCTACCGCCGCGCCGGCATTTCGCTGGCCGAGAGCAAGCAGGAAATGGTCTACAGCCGCCTCGCGCGGCGCCTGCGCGCGACCGGCATCCACTCCTTCGGCAAGTACCTGGACGACCTGGAAGCAGGGCGCCTCGGCGAAGAGTTCGAGGCCTTCACGAACGCGCTGACGACCAACCTGACCTCGTTCTTCCGCGAAGCCCATCACTTCCCGCTGCTGGCCGACCACGTCCAATTGCTGCGCGGGCGAGACAGCGCGCCGCTGACGATCTGGTGCTCGGCCAGTTCGACCGGCGAAGAGCCGTATTCGATCGCGATGACGCTGTGCGAAGCCTTCAATACGCTCACGCCGCCGGTGCAGATCGTCGCCACCGACATCGACACCAACGTGCTGGCCACCGCCAGCGAGGGCATGTACGGACTCGATCGGGTGGAAAAGATGTCGCCCGAGCGCCTCAAGCGCTTCTTTTTACGCGGCAAGGGCCGCCACGAAGGCATGGTGCGCGTACGCCCGGAACTGCGCCAGCTGGTCACCTTCCGCCAGCTGAACCTGCTCTCGGACAGCTGGCCCGTGAATGGGCAATTCGATGCGATCTTCTGCCGCAATGTGATGATCTATTTTGACAAGGAAACCCAGCGCAAGATCCTGGCGCGCTTCGTGCCCCTGATGAAGCCGCACGGGCTGCTGTTCGCCGGCCACTCCGAGAACTTCCTCTACGTTTCCGACTCGCTGCGCCTGCGCGGCAAGACCGTCTACGAACTCAACGACCGTCGCGCGTAAGCCAGCGCGACCTGCGGAAACACCATGCATTCGAATAAACAGTTCGCCACCAACGTCTACTACGACCGCACTTTCGATTGCGACGCGGCGAAGATCCTGCCGGGCGAGTACTACTACACCGGCAAGAACATGCTGATCGTCACGGTGCTCGGTTCCTGCGTCTCGGCCTGCATCCGCGACCGTGTGACGGGCCTGGGCGGCATGAACCACTTCATGCTGCCCGATGGCGGCGGCGACGCCAGCAGCCCGGTCTCGGCCTCGATGCGCTACGGCACCTTCGCCATGGAAATCCTGATCAATGACCTGCTGAAGGCGGGCGCGCGGCGCGAACACCTGGAAGCCAAGGTATTCGGCGGCGGCGCCGTGCTGCGCGGTTTCACGGCCATGAACGTCGGCCAGCGCAATGCCGAGTTCGTGATGAGTTTTCTCAAAACCGAACGCATCCCGGTGCTGGCCGAAGACCTGAACGACATCCACCCGCGCAAGGTGTACTTCTTCCCGAAGACGGGCAAGGTGTTGGTAAAGAAATTGATGCAAACCCAGAACGATACGCTGGCCAAGCGCGAATTCGACTACGCCAAGCGTCTCAAGGTCGAGCCCGTCGGCGGTGAAATCGACCTGTTCTGATTCGCAAAGGAACCACCATGAAAACCAAGGTCCTGATCGTCGACGACTCGGCCCTGATCCGCAGCGTCATGAGCGAGATCGTCAACTCGCAAGCCGACATGGAAGTCGTGGGCACCGCCCCCGATCCGCTCGTGGCGCGCGAACTGATCAAGAAAACCAACCCCGACGTGCTCACGCTCGACGTCGAGATGCCGAAGATGGACGGCCTCGACTTCCTGGAAAAGCTGATGCGCCTGCGCCCGATGCCGGTGCTGATGGTGTCGTCGCTGACCGAGCGCGGCTCCGAAATCACGATGCGCGCGCTGGAACTGGGCGCCGTCGATTTCGTGACCAAGCCGAAGATTTCGATCCAGAGCGGCATGCGCGAGTACACCGAACTGATCACGGATAAAATCCGCGCCGCGGCGCGCGCGCGCGTCAAGCGCACCGTGGTCAGCGCCACGCCGACGACGGCGCTGCCGTCGATGCGCAGTCCTTTGATTTCGTCGGAAAAACTGATCATCATCGGCGCCTCGACCGGCGGCACCGAAGCGATCCGCGAATTCCTGATGCAGATGCCCTCGGACTGCCCGGGCATCCTGATCGCCCAGCACATGCCGGAAGGATTTACGACCTCGTTTGCGCGCCGTCTCGACTCGCTGTGCAAGATCAGCGTGGTCGAGTCCGCCGGCAACGAACGGGTGCTGCCGGGCCATGCGTATATCGCGCCGGGGCACTCGCACCTCTTGCTGACCCGTTCGGGCGCCAACTACATGACTAAAATCGAGCAGACCGATCCGGTCAACCGCCATCGCCCCTCGGTCGACGTGCTGTTCCGCTCGGCCGCGCTTGCTGCCGGCAAGAATGCCGTCGGCGTGATCCTGACGGGCATGGGTAAAGACGGCGCTGCTGGTATGCTTGAAATGAAAAATGCAGGCGCGCAGAATTTCGCCCAGGACGAAGCCTCGTGCGTCGTTTTCGGCATGCCGCGCGAAGCGATCGCCATTGGCGCCACCCACGAAGTGGCGCCGCTGACGGCCTTGCCCGGCCTGGTACTTGGCCATCTGGCCGCATACGGTGGAAGAGCGTTGCGCGTTTGATCCGGATCGCGCCTTTTCTGTCTGTTTTATCGCCGTACGGCAACAAAAATGCTATTCTTGAGGTTGCTTGTTGCAGCGACCCAAGCCACACTAACCTTAAGTAAAAGAATCAACGGAGTATTTCATGGCTGATCCAAAGATGCGTTTCCTGGTTGTTGACGATTTCTCGACGATGCGCCGCATCGTCCGGAACTTGTTGAAAGAACTGGGCTACGCCAACGTCGATGAAGCGGAAGACGGCGTGATGGCGCTGGCCAAGCTGCGCAGCGAACAATTCGACTTCGTGGTTTCCGACTGGAACATGCCCAACATGGACGGTCTGACCATGCTGCAAAACATCCGTGCCGATCCCGCACTGGCCAAGTTGCCGGTACTGATGGTGACCGCGGAAGCGAAGAAGGAAAACATCATCGCGGCGGCCCAGGCCGGCGCAAGCGGCTATGTGGTGAAGCCATTCACCGCCGCCACGCTCGACGAGAAACTGAACAAGATCTTCGAGAAAATGGAAAAGGCCTGACCATGCTCCAGCCGATCGTCGAAGGGGTTGCACACGAGGAAGTCCTGAGCCGCGTCGGTCACATGACGCGGGCCTTGCACGACAGTCTGCGCGGCCTTGGCCTGGACAAGCTGGTTGAAAAAGCGGCAAGCGACATCCCGGATGCGCGCGACCGCCTCGATTACGTGGCGCGGCTGTCGGAACAGGCCGCCAAGCGCGTGCTCGACGCCACCGATACGGCTGGTCCCCTGCAGGATGCGGTCGAAAGCCGCAGCGCGGAGATCCGCACCTCGTGGCATGCCCTGATCGAGAAAGACGGCGCCCTTGATGCCGACTGGCGCGCCCTGGCCGAACGCACGATGGCGACAATGGCGGAGAACGAACGCGCCGCCACCGCCACCCGTGCCGAGCTGATGAACATCATGCTGGCCCAGGACTTCCAGGACCTGACCGGCCAGGTGATCGGCAAGATCACGTCGATCGCGCAAGACCTCGAAAAGCAGCTGGTGCAAGTGCTGATCGATTTCGCCCCGAGCGAAATCAAGCGCGAGCTCGACAACGGCCTGCTGAACGGTCCCCAGATCAAACCGGAGAACAACCTGGAAGTGGTAGCGAACCAGGGCCAGGTCGACGACCTGCTCGACAGCCTGGGTTTCTGAGGACCTGAGTACCGGCGGCGCCATGCCGCCCCTGTTTTTTCGCGGCCACTTCATGCATCACACCAATTATATTGTTCGCGAGCCGCTGCTCGATCCCGCGCAGCGGGTCATCGGCTATGAATTACTGTGGCAGCGCGGCGGCCAGGACATGCCGGACGCCGACCTCGAACAGCTGGTCGGCTTCGTCGCCGACCACGTCAACCACCGCGAGCACGGCTGGCTGCTGCGCGACAAGCAACTCTTCCTCGACGCCATTCCGGCGATGCTCTCCACCGATGCCCTGTTCGACCTGCCGCCCGAGCGCACCGTGCTGAGCCTGCAGGCGCGCCATCTGATGGACCCGGGGGCGCGCGCCGCGATCCAGGCCGTGCGCGCCGGCGGCGTCGGCATTTCGCTGCGCGGCCTCGACGTCAAGCACCTGACGCCGGCGCTGGCGCCGTACGCCTCGCACGTCGAGATGCGCTTCGCCGGCATCGACGTGGCCGCGCAAGCGCGCACCTATGCCGCGGCAAAACAATCGTCGCTGCGCATGCTCGGGCGCCCGGTCACCAACTGGATCGACTACGACGCCTGCGCCATGCTCGGTCTGGACGCCTTCGTCGGTAAGCTGCACCTGACCCCGCGCCCGGGCAACCCGGTCAAGGGCCTCAATCCAGCCCAGACCATCATCCTGCAGCTGATGCAGATGGTGCAGAACAACGACGACATCCCGAAGCTGGAAAGCGTCCTGAAACGCGACCCGGCGCTCACCTACAAACTGCTGCGCAACATCAATTCGGCCGGATTCGGGGCCGGGCGCGAGGTGCAGTCGATCCGCCAGGCGATCAGCCTGATGGGCTATGCGCCCCTGTACCGCTGGCTGACCATGCTGCTGGCCAGCGCCAGCGCCAGCGGCTATTCGCCGGTGCTGATGGAAACGGCCGTGGTGCGCGGGCGCCTGACCGAACTGCTGGGGCTGCATGCCTTGCCGAAAGGCGAGGGCGAAAACCTGTTCGTCGCCGGCATGTTCTCCCTGCTCGACCGCCTGCTCGGCCTGCCGATGAAAGAGGTGCTCGAAACCATCCCGCTGCCGCCCGAAGTCGTGCGCGCCCTGCTGTCGCGCGAGGGCATGTACGGACCCTACCTGGCGCTGGCCGAGGCTTGCGAGCTGAGCTCGAACCTGGTGGGTGCGCTGGCCGGCTCGCTCGGCATCAGCCCCCTGGAAGTGAACAAGGCGCATTTGTCGGCGCTGGCGTGGGCGCAGGCGGTGACGCAGTAAGCGAGGTTCGCAGCGGCGGCACACGCCGGATTTCTCCGGATTCCCAGTCGGATAGGTACAATCTGAATTGCCTGACTGTCCTGACAGCCACAAGTGCGTATCGCGACCTCCGACAATGCCCGATTTTCCAGCCGAATTCTCATCGCCATCGATCAACGCACATCCCGCCTCGCGGCGTGAAGCGGATCCCAGCATGCATACCCTGGTCGAGCGCCACGATTGGGCCGCTACCGCCCTGGGTCCGAAGAGCGCATGGCCCGCCAGCCTGCACGCCGTCGTCACGCTGATGCTGGACTCGACCGAGGCGATGGTGGTGTGGTGGGGCAGCGAATTTCTCCAGATTTACAACGATGCGTACGCACCGCGGGTCGACGAGCGTGGACCTGGTACGGCACTCGGGCAGCCCGCGCCGGCGAACTGGAAGCACAGTTGGGCGCTGATCGGTCCGCAGGCCGAACTCGTGCTTGCCGGGCGAGCGGCCCGGGGCTATCGGGATTTCCAGATCAGCATCGAGCGCAATGGCAGGATCGAGGAAACGTTCTGGACCTATTCCTTCACCCCGGTGCGCGACGACGCGGGCGAGATTCGCGGGGTCTTCGTGATCTCGACCGAAACGACCGAACGCGTACTGGGTGCGCGCCGCCAGCACACCCTTGATTTGCTGCGTCAGGGCTTGTCGACGGTGGACAGCCTCGCTGGCCTGGACGCCGCGGTGCAGGCGGCCGTGCAGTTCAATCCCGGCGACCTGCATGCCGCAGCCGTGACTTCGTCCCGGACCAGCGCCGACGCTGCATCGCCTGCCGTGGCAACGCGGATGCACATTACTGCGCGCGACGTCGGGATCGATGTCGACCTGGCGGTCGTGTTCGACCTCTCGCCAACGCTGTCCCCCGACAGTGCTTACCGGCTGTTCCTCGAACAATTTACCCTGCTGGCGGCAACCACCCGCCACCGTATCGACAGCGAAGCCTTGCGCCTGATGGTCGAGGCCGAGCGCGACAGGCTGTTGCTCGACGCACCTGTGGGCGCGGCCGTCATGATCGGCCAGGAACTGACCTATCACCTGGTGAACGCAATCTATGCCCAGGTCAGCGGCCGGCCCGCCGAGGCCATGGTCGGCAAGCCCTTCCTCGCCGTGTTCCCCGAGCTGGAGGGCTCGCCCGTCCACCGGAAATTCAAGGAGGTGTACCAGGCAGGGGCGCCCTTCGTGTCGCAGCCGACCCTGGTGCAAATCCATCGCCATGGCGGCGCGCTCGACGATCGCTATTTCACCTACAACCTCTCGCCCCTGCGTACCCTCGATGGCGAGGTCTATGGCCTGATGGTGATCGCCGTCGACATCACCGTGCAGGTCGAGGCCCGTGCCGAAGTCGAGCAGCTCAACGCCGATCTGCAGGCCGCCGCGCGCGCCAAGGACGAATTCCTGGCGCTGCTCGGCCATGAGCTGCGCAATCCCCTTGCGCCGATCGTCACCGCGCTGGAACTGATGCGTATGCGCGACCATGCGACCAGCCGCGAACAGGTCGTGATCCGGCGCCAGGTGAGCCACCTGACGCGCCTGGTCGACGACCTGCTCGATGTGTCGCGCATTACCCGCGGCAAGGTCGAACTGCGCCAGGAGCACGTCGAGGTGCGCGAGGTCCTGATGCGGGCCGTGGAAATGGTGACGCCGCTTGTTACACAGCGCCAGCAGCAACTGAACGTCGACATCGCTCCCCTGGGCTGGTATGGCGACCCCGCGCGACTGGCGCAAATCGTGTCCAATCTGCTGACCAACGCCTCGCGCTACAGCGATGCGGGCGCCCTGATCGCGCTGCACGCCGCCGCTGTCGATGGCCAACTCGAGATCGAGGTGCGCGATAACGGCATGGGTCTGCCGGCCGAACTCCTGCCTCGGATTTTCGAGCCCTTCGTGCAGGGCGAACGGAAACTCCATGGCTCGGTCGGCGGACTCGGGATCGGCTTGGCGCTGGTAAAAAACCTGGTCGAACTGCACGGCGGCAAGGTCACGGCGCGCAGCGAAGGGATGGGCCATGGCAGTGCGTTTACCGTGCGTTTGCCATTGACGCCCGCACCGGCGCTGGTCGACAGGCGGGCGCCGCAACGGGAACTGCTGCCATCCGGCGCCAGCCGGAAGGTGCTCGTCGTCGACGACAACGCCGACGCCGCCGATACGCTGGCCGAGATGCTGCGCATGGTTGGGCACGAAGTGTGGGTGTCCTACACGCCGGAAGAGGCGCTGCTTGCCTTCACGGCACACCGGATCGACCTGGCCATCCTCGATATCGGACTGCCGGGAATGGACGGCTACGAACTTGCGGACCTGATGCGGGCCAGCGGCTGCAATACAGGGGTGCGCTTTGTGGCCTTGAGCGGCTTTGGGCAAACGCTCGACAAGGAGCGCAGCGCGGCGGCCGGGTTCGAAGCGCACCTTGTCAAGCCGCTGGGGCCTGAAGGGTTGGCGGCGCTGGTGTGAGCGCGGCGCGCGGCGGCAGGTGGGGCTGTTGCCTGTTCTGTTAGCGGTATGCTTGATCGGCGTGGGCACGTAGGGTGGGCACTGTGTGCCCGCTCGGATTCAAAACACCGAGAAGGCCCAACGCAACAGCGCCACGTCAGGCACGTCTGCGATTCGACGTCACCAGCCGCTCCAGATGCTGATGCATCTGCATCTCGATATTGTCGATGCTGCACCCGACCTGCACCTGCTCGCCCAGCAGGAAACTGCGGAAAGGCCGCAGCAGGCGGATTTCCAGGTCGGCCACGATCGCCAGCGCCGGCCCCAGCTGCAGGCGCACGCTTTTCAATTTGCGGCCCAGATACAGTTCCGCCGCCTGGTCGGGCGTCGCGCGCAGGCCGACGCCGCCGATCGAGTAGTCGCACAACGGCAGCTCGACATGCTTGTTCATGAGCGAGAAGGTGGCGGCGAAGCTGCCGTTGACGGGCGTGTCGAGGCGCGGCGCCGCGCGCCGGTTCAGGACCAGGCAGCTTTCCGGGAACACGGCAGGCACGAAGGTCGGCTGGCCGGGCAGGCAGGTCCAGTCGCTATCGAGCTCGAACTGCAGCTTGGCGTTGCCGCCCAGCGCCGCCACGAAGCTCGCGCGTCCCGGGGGAATCGGGGCGTCGCCGGCCACGTCGAACACGAAATGCGGCTCTTCCGGATCGACCGAGGCAATGCGCGCCAGCATTGGCTCGCCCAAGTGTGCCGAATAGATCGTCAGCGCCTCGCCGGACTCGGCCAGGTTCGAGAAGGTCTCGCCGATGTCGAAGGGGTCGCGCATCGCGTGCGGCGATGCGGCCGGCGAGATGCGTTCGAGCACGTCCGAGGGACGGGGCGGACCCTTGCGGGGCGGGGGAAGCGGGGTGTCGGTCACGGAGGCAATCCTTGCGGCGAAATCGTGGCATGCAGGCCGGAGAAGTCCGGCGAGCATGCTGTGCAGCCTCACAGTATAAACGCCTGGACCTGATGTTGCAAAAAGTTAATACCTCTTTGCTAAATGTCAGGTCGTCCGTGGCGTCCTGACCTCAGATTTCCATGTTGTCGATCAGGCGCGTGGTGCCGAGCCTGGCGGCAGCCAGCACGACCAGCGGTGCGCCTTCGGCCAGGTCGCCGGCCGAGGGCGGCTGCAGGTCGATGCGCTTGCGTACCGAGATGTAATCCGGCTTCCAGTTGCGCGCGGCCAGCTGCGCCATCGCTTCGCGCTCGACCGAGAAGATGTCGAGGTGGCCGCTGCGGATTTCGTTGGCCACGAAATTGAGGCCCCGGTACAGCGCCGGCGCCTCGGCGCGTTCTTCAGGCGACAGGTACATGTTGCGCGAGGACAGGGCCAGGCCGTCTTCGGCGCGGAAGGTTTCGGCGCCGATGATTTCGGTCGGCATCGCGAACTGGCGCGACATGTTTCGCACGATCATCAGCTGCTGGTAATCCTTCTTGCCGAAGACGGCCACGCGCGGCTGCACGCACGAGAACAGTTTGGTCACGACCGTGCACACACCGCCGAAAAAGCCCGGACGGAATTCGCCTTCCAGCGTGTTGCCGAGCATGTCCGGCGGCTGCACGCGGTATTCCTGCGGTTCCGGATACAGGTCTTTTTCGGTCGGCGCGAACAGCACGTAGACGCCTTCCTTTTCCAGCTTCTCGACGTCGGCCTGGAAGGTGCGCGGATATTTGTCGAAGTCTTCGTTCGGGCCGAACTGCAGGCGGTTGACGAAGATCGAGGCGACCACCGGATCACCGTGCTTGCGCGCCAGGCGCATCAGCGACAGGTGGCCTTCGTGCAGGTTGCCCATCGTCGGGACGAAGGCGGTGCGCAGTTGGCCGCGCAGTTGGTCGCGCAGCTCTTCAATGGTGGTGATGATTTTCATGGTGTCGAATACGTAAAGTTGTTCGCTCGGCTTATGCCGGCGAGTATGCCAGGCGCACGTAAATCGGCGCGAACGGTTCGGCCTGGGTGATTTCAACCAGTGTTTCCTTGGCCAGCTCGAGCAGGGCGACGAAGTGCACGACGATGATCGGCACCGTTTCCTGGCCCGCGAACAGTTCGCCGAACTCGACGAAGCGCTGCGATTGCAGGCGGCGCAGGATGGCCGACATGTGCTCGCGCACGGACAGTTCCTGGCGCCCGATGCGGTGGTGCTGGGTCAGTTTCGCACGGCGCAGCACGTCCAGCCAGGCGCGCTGCAGGTCGTGCGGGTCGACCTGGGGCAGGACCGGCTCCAGGCTCTGCTCGACCGGCAGCGAGGGGCGCTGGAAATCGCGTCCTTCCTGCGGCAACGCGCCCAGGTTGAGGGCGGCGATCTTGATCTGTTCATACTCCAGCAGCCGCCGCACCAGTTCGGCACGCGGGTCGCCCACGTCTTCGACCAGGTCATGCTCGCGCTTGGGCAGCAGCATGCGCGACTTGATTTCGATGAGCATCGCCGCCATCAACAGGTACTCGGCCGCCAGTTCCAGGTTGCTCTTGCGGATCTGCTCGACGTACACCAGGTATTGCAGGGTGACCTGCGCCATCGGGATGTCGAGAATGTTGAAGTTCTGCTTGCGGATCAGGTAGAGCAGCAGGTCGAGGGGACCTTCGAAGGCGTCGAGAAAGATCTCGAGGGCGTCGGGCGGGATGTACAGGTCGTTCGGCATGCGCAGCAGCGGCTCGCCGTACAGGCGCGCGATCGCGGCCGCAGCGGCATCGTCGAGGCCGGCGGAGTCGGATGGCAAGGCGCCGCCATCAGTGTCCTCAGTGCTCACAGCGACGGCCGGCGCGTCAAGCGCGGCCTGCTCCGGCAGCATGCCCTTGGGCCTTTAGAACTTGTTCTGGTACGGATAGGCGTTCTGGCGCAGGCGCGATTGCTTCGTGCGCGCTTCTTCGTCGAGCGAAATCGGCAGCTTGTCCCACAACAGGGAGCGGCCTTCCTGCTGGCGCTCTTCCATGCCGGGAGTTTTCGACTTCAACTCTTCGATGAACTTCGTGTGGTCGGATACGTAACCGTTAAATTTAGGCATTGTGTTGAGCAGTAAAAATGAGAGCCGGGACGGCGAGGCGTATTGTTCTGCCCACGCGCCCCGGCGTCAAGGGTTACGAGCGTGTGAAAAAATCGCCGTTGCCACGTTGCATCGTCTCGCCGTACCTACGTACTGTCTTCGACGACGCGCCTTTTCCCGGCAATTTTGTCACACGCTCTACGGGTGCAGCGCGTTGAGTTGGCGTGCGATGATGTCGTGGTTCAGCCACACGACCGGGGCAATCTTTTCGCAAGCACCATGGAACATCAGCGGACCGGCGCTTTCCAGCACCAGCGACGACAGATGATCGGTAATCAATGCCTTCTTGTCCTTGTGCAGGCCGGTGATCTCTTCCGAGGTACCGATCATCACGTCGGCCAGGGCCGGGGTGTTGTCCATCGGCCAGGCTTCGACATTGCGGAACTGGGCGCTGGTCGGGTCGTTGTTGTACTGTTCGATGGTCGCCAGCAGCGATTCGAGCGAGGTGCCTTCGCCCAGCAGGTCCTGGCAGATCTGCCATTGCTGGTCGGCCCAGGCGCCGCCGCCTTCTTTTTTCAGGGCGGTCAGCAGTGGGAACAGCGACAGCTCGACGCCGACGAAAATGTCCGACGAATTGGTGCGGATTTCCGGGCAGTTGAAGACGGTCGCAAAGATGCCCTGGTTCCAGGCCGCCTGGGCGACGCTTTCCAGGCGCATCTTGGCGTAGCCCTGGGTATAGTTGGTGTAGGTCTGCCACAGGTACTGGCCGCCAATGAGGATCTCGGTGCCGTGGTAGCCGTAGGCCGTGTAGCGCACTTCGCCGCCTGCCTTCGTCACGCGCTCGCGGATCGGCGCGGAGGCATCGATCAGGTAATTCAGCGTGTTGGCGGTGACTTCGTCGAAGTTCATCAGGATCAGTTTACCCAGGTCGCTCTCGAGCAGGGCGCGCGAGGACATGAAGCGCTCGCCGCGGCCTTTGTAGATGCGGTTGGCAATGGCCAGGAAGGCCTTGATCTTTGGAATGCCGCCGGCCATCGTGTGGGCGAAGAAGACGTTCGCGCCTTCCGGGATCAGCTTGTCGATCTCGCCCATTGCCTGGGCGGCGCTGGTGGTGAAGCGGCGCACGCCGGCTTCGCGGCAGCGTTCGATCTTTTCCCAGTCCAGCTTGTCTTCCTGCCAGGTCTGCAGGCGGATACCCGAGAGCATTTCGGTCGGGTTCTGCTCGCCGTCCGGCGCATCCATGTCGAAACCGGCCATCAGCGGCACATTCACGATACGCCCGCCCAGCTTTTCTTCCGCCTCGGCATGCTCTTCGGCAGTCAAGGCGCGCAGTGCACCGGTCTCGTCGCGGCGGCCGACGGTGATGCCGACGATCGTCATGCCCGCATCGCGCGCCTCGTCGACAAGGCCATTCGCATAGCCGCGGCCGAACAGTTCGCCGAAGAGGACGAAGACGTCGCCCTTGCGGAACACGTTGGCGGTCGGGATGTGGCGGAGGGGGGTGAGTTCGGTCATGTTATTAGCTACCTCTCAAAGAGTGTGTAGGGGCTTGGCGGGCAGCGGCCCAGGCGCATGTTTCTTGCAGAAAACGGCATTATAACGCCGCCTTGCGCCCCGGGAAATGCTTCTCCCGGGGCTGATGCGATGTGCATTGCGCCTCAGCGAATACGCATGCCCGGGGTGGCGCCGGCCATGGGGTCGAGCAGGTACAGGCCCGGGTTCGACTTCTCGTCGGCGCTCGATGCGCACAGCACCATGCCTTCGGAGATGCCGAACTTCATCTTGCGCGGCGCCAGGTTGGCCACCATCACCGTCAGCTTGCCGACCAGCTCTTCCGGCTTGAAGGCCGACTTGATGCCCGAGAACACGTTGCGGTGACGGCCTTCGCCGACGTCCAGCGTCAGGCGCAGCAGCTTGCCGGCGCCTTCGACGTGTTCGCAGTTGACGATGCGGGCCACGCGCAGGTCGACCTTCAGGAAATCGTCGATCGAAATCTCCGGCGCCATCAGCTCGATGTCGCCAGGGGCGGCTTCGCCAGCCGGTGCGGCAGCTTCGGCCGCGAGCGGAGCAGGCGTAGCGGCAACTGCCGGGGCAGCAGGTGCCGCCGCCGGAGCGCCGGCCGGCTTGTCGAACAGGTTCTCGACCATCTTCGCGTCGACGCGCTGCATCAGGTGGCTGTAGGCGCCGATGTTACGGCCCAGCATGGTCTCGTAGACGGCCGCGCCATGGGTGTCGGCCCAGGCCAGCTCGCCGTCGCCGAGGAATTCGGCAACCCGGGCGGCCACCTGCGGCAGCACCGGCGAGAGCATGATGGTCAGCTGGCGGAACAGGATCAGCGCGGTGGTGCAGACGTCGTGCAGCTCGGCCAGCTTGCTCTCGTCCTTGGCCAGCAGCCATGGCTTGTGCTCGTCGACGTACTGGTTGACGACGTCGGTGATCTCCATGATCTCGCGCAGCGCGCGGCCGTAGTCGCGCGCTTCGAAGCTGGCGGCGACGCTGGCCTGGCGCTCGGCGCCGTCGGCCATCAGGGCCTTGCAGATCCAGTCCTTGGCGGTGCCGGACAGCGAATCGGCCAGCTTGCCGTCGAATTTCTTGGTGATGAAGCCGGCGCAGCGGCTGGCGATGTTGACGTACTTGCCGATCAGGTCGCTATTCACGCGGGCGACGAAGTCTTCGCCATTGAAGTCCAGGTCTTCGACCTTGGCGTTGAGCTTGAAGGCCAGGTAGTAGCGCAGCCATTCCGGGTTCATGCCCAGTTCCAGGTAGCGCAGCGGCGAAATGCCGGTGCCGCGCGACTTGGACATTTTTTCGTTGTTCACGGTCAGGTGGCCGTGCACCGCGACCTTCAGGCCGTCGATGATCGGGTGGCCGGAGAAATTCAGCATCGCGGGCCAGAACAGCAGGTGGAAGGAGACGATGTCCTTGCCGATGAAGTGCACCTGCTCGGCCTGCGGGTCGTTCAGGAAGGCCTCGAAGTCGAGCCCTTGCTTGTCGAAATAGTTCTTCAGCGAAGCCAGGTAGCCGACCGGCGCGTCCAGCCACACATAGAAGAACTTGCCCGGCGCATCGGGAATCGGGATGCCGAAATACGGCGCGTCGCGCGAAATGTCCCAGTCGGCCAGTTTTTCGCCGGATTCGCCCAGCCACTCGGAGACCTTGTTGACCATTTCCGGCTGCAGGCGGCCGGGGGTATTCAGCCATTCCTTCAGGAAGGTGAAGCAGCGCGGGTCGGACAGCTTGAAGAAATACTGCTCCGACGGTTTCAGTACCGGGGTCGAACCGGTAAATACCGAGAACGGGTTGACCAGTTCGGTCGGCTGGTAGGCGGCGCCGCAGACTTCGCAGTTGTCGCCGTACTGGTCCTTGGCGTGGCAGGTCGGGCATTCGCCCTTGATGTTGCGGTCGGCCAGGAACATGCCCTTGACCGGGTCGAAGAAGCGGTCGACCGTCTTGGTGACGATCAGGCCGGCGTCGCGCAGCTTGCGGTAGATGCCCTGCGACAGCTCGACGTTTTCCGGCGAATCGGTGGAGTACCAGTTGTCGAAGGCGATATGGAAGCCATCCAGGTACTGGGCGCGGCCGGCAGCGATCTTGGCCACGAATTCCTGGGGCGTGATGCCTTCCTTTTCGGCGGCGATCATGATCGGGGTGCCGTGGGTATCGTCGGCGCAGACGAAATGCACTTCGCGCTGGCTGCCGTTGTCGCGCTGCATTCGCTGGAACCGGACCCAGATGTCGGCCTGGATGTATTCCATCATGTGGCCGATATGGAAGGCAGCATTGGCGTAGGGCAGGGCGGTGGTGACGAACAGCTTGCGTGTCATGGTGGAAGTGCACTTGTTGGTAGATGAAGGGATGCATTTTAACAGCGGATGACCTTCCTGCGCATAGGGGAATGCCAAGGTTTGCCGTTTTTGCAAGGTCG
>JANNNC010000054.1:0-65576 GCA_031398335.1 Massilia sp. | reverse complement strand
TCTTCCTTCAGTTGGGATTTTATTAAACGGTTCATATTCTTTATGCATTAAGTTAATCAGGTTGCGACAAGCGCCTGCACCTGTTCCGGGTCGATGCCGCGAGCGAGCTCGGGGATTTGTCGCACCTGGCGTGCAGCAGCTATTTTCCGCATCCGACGACGGGCAAGCCGACGCCTGAGATGGATGGCTTTCGCTGGGCGCGGCGGGGCGATACCCGCCAGCTGGGCGGGCCGCGCAGGGGGGCGTTTTTGCTGACGCTGGATTGGGGACCGGTATACGTTCCGCATACGTGAATGCGTCGCCGTTGTAGGGTGGGCACTCTGTGCCCACCCCAGGTCATACCCCCCGCGTGCGCGCTGATCGCGGACTTTCGCAGTACCATGAACCCGCCTAAAAAACAGGAGGATCGCCATGACCAGCCAACCCACCGCCGCCGAATCGTATGACGTCGCCA
This sequence comes from Massilia sp., assembly GCA_031398335.1. Classification (GTDB taxonomy): domain Bacteria; phylum Pseudomonadota; class Gammaproteobacteria; order Burkholderiales; family Burkholderiaceae_D; genus Telluria. The sequence goes on along the minus strand of JANNNC010000054.1, from coordinate 65,122 downwards.
CCATCATGGGCGGCCTGTATGGCGACGGCATCATCGCCTGCAAGGCTGCCTTCGAGCGCGCCTGGGTCGAACGGCTCGGGGCGGACATTGCCACGCTGTTCGAGGAAGCGAAGAACCAGCCGGGCGGGGCGCTCGCACGCGGGCCGAACCGCTATTACGTCGAAGTCCATCCCGAGCGCATCGCGGGCTTTGCCGACATCGCCGGCCACCCGTGGGTGGTGGCGGTCTGCCGCGCCATCCTCGGCCCCGAGTACCGCGTGGTCGAAGCCGGCTTCGACGTGCCCGGACCCGGCGCCCTGCACCAGCCCTGGCACCGCGATTTCCGTTCGCCCGAAGCGACGCTCGTCGGGCGGCGCCTCAATTCGCTCGCCTTCAACATCACCACGGTCGATGTGACCGAGGACATGGGACCCTTCGAGATCGCGCCCGGCACCCAGTGGGACGACCTGGGCGACGGCGACCCGATGTTCCCGCCAAACGAGATCTGGCCGCGCTACGAAGCGCGCGCCCAGCGTAAACTGCCGAAGATGGGCGATATCTCGGCGCGCTCGGCGCTGACGATCCACCGCGGCACGACCAACCAGTCCGACCGCTCGCGCCCGGTGTTTGTGCTCGGCGTCGACGCGCCGGACGCGCGCAACGCCGAAAAGCACGACCTGCAGCTGACCCACGCGTATTATGAAAGCCTGGCGCCCGAGCTGCGCCGCCACATCACCTGCCGCGTGGTCGAACGGCTGGAGCCGATTGTCCAGGCGCATACGATCGAAGGCCTCAAAATGGGCGTGAAGATCTAAGACCCGACTGCGCGTTCGAGGGCGCTGCCCAGGTCGTCGAGCGAGAAGGGTTTTAGCAAGGTCTGCGCCCGCAGCGCCGGATCCGGCGCGAACGACTCGCCCGAGGCGATGATCACCGCCAGTTGCGGCAGCCGCTCGCGCGCCGCCAGCGCCAGCGCGGTGCCGCGCATGCCCGGCAGGTTCAGGTCGGCCACGAGGATGTCGCCCGGGACCAAAGCCGGCAGCGCCGCCTCCGCGCTCGCGAAGCCGGCCACGGCGTAGCCGAGCATTTCGACCAGCGCGCACAGCATCTCGCGGCCGTCGTCGTTATCTTCGACCACCACCACGCGCCGCGCCGGCGGCGTCCCGGGAACGGCTTGCGCATCGGCTGCGGCTGGCGCCGGAGACGTGCGCGCGTCGAGCATCTGGCGCACCTTGCGTGCCAGTTCGTCGCGCCGGTAGGGTTTGCTCAGCAGCTCGACATCGGGATCGAGCCGCGCGCCGTGCATCATCGCGTTGCGCGTATAGCCCGATGTGAACAGCACCGCGATGCCCGGGTGCAGGCTGCGCGCCAGGCGCGCCAGCTCGGTGCTGGGCAGCTGGCCCGGCATGACGACGTCGGTGAACAGCAGGTCGACCGCGACGCCGCTCTCGAGCACGGCCAGGGCGCTGGCCGCGTCCGGCGCCGCCAGCACGGTATAGCCGAGCCCGCCCAGGATGTCGACCACGGCGCCTTGCACCGCGTCGTCGTCCTCGACCACGACGATGGTCTCGGTGCCGCCGCGGATCGCCGCGTCGCGCAGGCGGGCCAGCGCGGCCGGCATCTCGCGCGTGCGCGGCAGGAAGATCTTCACGGTGGTGCCATGTCCAGGCTCGCTGTAGAGCTTGATGTGGCCGCCGCTTTGCTTCACAAAACCATAGGCCATCGACAGGCCCAGGCCCGTGCCCTGGCCTTCCGGCTTGGTCGTGAAGAAGGGCTCGAAGGCGCGCTCGCGCACCTCCGGCGGCATGCCCGGGCCATCGTCGGACACCGCCAGCAGCACGTATTCGCCCGACGTGCAGTCGGGGTTGGCGTCGTGGTAGACCCCGTCCAGCGCCGCATTGGTCAGTTCGATGGTGAGGCGTCCACTGCCCTGCATGGCGTCGCGCCCATTGATTGCCAGGTTCAGCAGCACGTTTTCCAGCTGGTCGCGGTCGACCAGCGTGTTCCACAAGCCCGGTGCGATGCGCAGCGCGATGTCGATCGCCGGGCCGAGGGCGCGGCGCAGCAGATCGTCCATCTCGCGCACGATGCCGGTCAGGTCGGTGGCGACCGGCTGCAGCGGCTGGCGCCGGGCGAAGGCCAGCAGTTGCGCCGCGAGCTTGCCGCCGCGCTCGACCGCGCCGCGCGCGTTCTCGACCCGGCGCTGCGCCGGGGCGCCGGGTCCGAGTTCCAGGCCGAGCAGGTCGAGGTTGCTGCCGACGATTTGCAGGATGTTGTTGAAGTCGTGGGCCACGCCGCCGGTCAGCTTGCCGACCGCCTCGAGCTTTTGCGACTGCTGCAGCGCCAGGTTGGCCGCGTGCAGGGCCTCGGTGCGGCTGGCCACGATGTCCTCGAGTTCGGCCTGGTGCAGCAGCAGCCCATCCTGCATCAGCTTTTGCTCGGTGACGTCATGGCCTTGGCAAAAGATGCCGGTGATGGCGGCGTCGGCGCCGCGCAGCGGCTGGTAGACGAAGTCGATGTAGCGCACCAAACGCGCGTGCCCAGGCTGCAGCACGACCGGCATCGCGCGCCCGACATACGGGCATCCGCTCGCATACACCTCGTCGCGCAGGCGCGCGAACGGCTGGTTGCGCAGGTCGGGAAAGGCGTCGTCGAGTGCCCGGTCGCCGAATTCGCGCGGGCCGAACAGCTCGGTGTAGGCGCGGTTGGCCATCTCGAACACATGGCGCGGGCCGCGCGTGACGGCCATGAAGCCGGGCGCCTGGTCGAACAGCGCGGCCAGCTGGCGCCGTCCCTCGTCGGCCAGGCGCACCGCGGCCTGCTGGAGGGCGCGCTCGCGCGCCAGCTGCTCGTGGCGTTCGCTGACGTCGCGGCAGGTGAGCATGAAGCCGACCAAAAGGCCCGCGCCGTCGCGCACCGCCGCGCAGTTCACCTCGATCCAGGCGGATTGCCCGCGCAGCACGCATGCGAGTTCGGCATGCGCCACGGCCGCGCCGGCACGCACTTCGGCAAGCAGCCCCTCGACGCGTTCGCCGTGGAAGGGTAGCAGCGCGAGGGTGGCGTGCGCCGCTGCGCCGTCGATGCCGAACAGCTGCGCCGCACGCTCGTTCCAGTACAGCAGCAGCAGGTCGAGGTCGAGCCCGAGCAGGGCGTCGTTCGAGCGCGCCAGGAAGTTCGACAGGAAGTGGCCCGCCATGCGCTGGGCGCGCCCAGGATCCTGGCCCTCGCGCGGCGCGGCCAGGCGGGCGTTGGCCCGGTCGAGCGTCGTGCGCAGCCGGGCGCGCCGCGCGCAATCGCGCAGGGCCTCGGCTTCGATGGCCGTGCGCTGCGGGTCGCCGGCCGCGATCAGGGTCCAGCGCCGTCCGATCAGGGGCGCGCGCTGCAGGTCGCGCCGCAGCTGGTGCAGCTGGGCGCCGCTTCGCACGAACAGGTAGTGGGCGTCGATCCCGGCCCGGCGCAGGCTGCGCGCCAGCTGCAGGGGCTGGGCGACGTCGTCCTCGAACACGACGACGGTCGGCATGGCCCCTTCCCAGGGCTGGGCCAGGCGCGCCAGCAGCGCCCCCGGCGTGATCGTGCCGGGGTGCGCGCCGGCGCCGACATACAGGGCGTGGGGTGCGGCCTGGGTCACAGCAGCGGCAGGCCGAGCAGGCTGCGGCCAGTCCACAGGCGCAGCAAATCGGTGGTCGGCGACATCACGTGGCTGGCGCGCGCGTCGCGCAGCATCTGGGCCACGCGGCTGTTCTCGCGGTATGCGGCGCCGCCGCAGATCGTCATCGCCTCGTTGGCCAGCATGACGGCGGTGTCGCCGGCGTCGGCCTTGCAGGCGAGGATGTAGGGCAGTGCGTCGGGGTCGCCGGCGTCGCCGCGGCGCGCCGCCTCGACCACGAGCGCGCGCGTTTTTTCGACGGCCATCCACATGGTGGCGTAGCGCGTTTGCAGGGTCTCGACGTCGCGCAGCGATTCGCCCGAGTGCGCGTAGCGCCGGTTGCGCAGGTGTTCGCCGGCCGCGTCCAGCGCCGACTGCGCCACGCCCAGGTAGGTGCCGGCCATCGCCATCAGGAAGTAGGGCGCCACCACTTCGAACACGTACCAGACCTGGTCGCCCTGTTCGCCCAGCAGGCACCTGGCGTCGACCCGCGCGCCGTCCAGGCGCATGCCGCGCGAGGAATTGCCGCGCATGCCGAAGCCTTCCCAGGGCGCCAGCCACGATAGGCCGGGCGTACCGGCGTCGGCCACCAGGCAGCTGAAATCGCCTTCCTCGGCCCCGGCCGCGAGCGTCGAGATGACATACGAATCGGCGTGGCCGCCATTGGTGACGAACTGTTTGCTGCCGTGGGCGAGAAAGCCGTCACCGTCCGGGCTGAGGGTGGTGGCGGGGAGGTAGAAATGGGCGCCGCTGCCGCTCTCGGACAAGGCCAGCGTGGTCAGGTGCCGCCCGGCCGCGATCGGGCGCAGGTAGTGTTCCTCCTGCCAGGGGGTGGCTTTCGCGGCGATGACGGCCGTGCCGACGCAATGCATGCCGAAGCACAGCGCCGACGAAGGACAGGCGGTACCGATCAGTTCGGTGGCCATCAGCAGGGCGGACAGGCCGCCGCCGTGCCCGCCGAGGCGGGCCGGCACCTGCAGGCCGGTCAGCCCGCCCGCGGCGAAGGCAGCGAGCGACTCGGCCGGCCAGCGGCAGTCGCGGTCGACCGCGGCCGCATTCGGCGCGACGACCTCGTCGACGATGCGTTCGAGGTCATGCCTGACGGCGGCGAATGCGGGGGAGAAATGCGTCTGCATGTGGGTGTTCAACGGTGGGCAATGCACGAGTATAAGGAAGCGCGCCCGCGGCAGTGCGCACCGTTGGCGCCCTTACGGGGTGCCCTTGTTCCCGTCCCCGGCTTCGGTCTGCACCGTGTCGGGCATTGATTCGGTGACGCTGCCGGGCAGCTGGCCGACGCGGCGCGTGTCGTCGGACTGGATGTCGAGGCTGACCTCTTCGGCTACCTCGAAGCGGCCGTCCCCGGCACCTTCTTCGCCCGGGAGAAGGTTTTCGGAGCGATTGTGCTCATCGGTATTCGTTTGCGGCGTTTGCGGCTGCTTGCGGGGATCGATCGTCGTCATGCTGTTCTCCATATCAAACTGTGCACATGGCGGCATTATGTCCGAGGCGCCCTGACGCGGGCGCACGCTAATTCGGACGCTACTCCTTATGGCGCTCGCGCGGCAGGTTCTTTTCCAGGATCGCCCACAGGATCAAACCGTAGGCCAGCAGGCGGATCAGGTAATGCTGCGGCGAATCCTCGCCGCCCGCGTCATTAAGCGCCGAATACAGCCGGTGCAGGCCCTCGATGAAGAAAGACGCCGCGAAATACAGAAAGAAGCGGTCTGCCGAGGCACGCCAGAACCGCAGGAAGAACAGCGCGATCACGAGCGAGCCCATGCAGATGGCACCGGTAAGCAGATCGGTCATCGTCATTCCTTTTCGTAGATCAGGCCGTAAAGCAGCAGGGACACCGCGACCAGGGCGCTGATCAGCCGCGCGGTCAGGAAATCGATGTCAGGGAAGACGATCTTGTCTAGCAGCAGGAGCAAGTTATTCAGCGTCATGGCCACAAAGCAGGCGCCGCTCCAGAACAGCAGGCGGTAGCCCGTGCGCCGGTAGCTGGCGAACAGTAGCCAGGCGCAGGCCAGCGAGGTCAGGAGACACAGGATGTAGATGGTTACCGCCACTTAAGTGTCCTTTCGCAGTCTGAAGGCGTCTGCAAATTGCTGGGCCTTGCGGTCGAGGGAAGAATGAATCAAATGGGTCACTTCGACCAGGTGGCGCGCGTAAAGGTCGGCCAGCGCGTCGACGCGCTGTCCCAGCTCGGGCGAGGAGGGCCGGTACTGGTAGCAGTCGCCATGCGGCGCGGCGCATGGCGCCGCCATGCCGCCCCGGGCCAGCTCTTCGAGCAGGGCCTGCGCGGTGCGTTCGCGCACGTACAGGCGCCGCGCCAGCGAGTCGCCATGCCATTGCTGCGCCGGATCAGCGCGCAAGATGAGCAATGCTTCGAGGAAGGGTACGGACGGTATGCTGGTGAGCACGAAGCGCCGCAAGTCCTCCGGGAACGGGACCTTGTCCATTGACGGTGGTTGTTTCCGGTATGGAATGTTATCGAAAGAGCCGCAATTCTAGAGCATTCTTTTCGACAATGCACTCTTCAGTTCGTATCGTGCGCGGTATTGATGCGCCGAATCGGAAGCAGGGCGCCCAAGCTGCATAAACTGTGTCGGCTACAATGCGCTTTTGTCACACACTTTCGACTCATCCATGTTGCAGAAAATTTTGCTTCAAGCCGCGTTCGTCGCCTCGCTGCTGGCGCCGGCCCTGGTGCTTGCCTCGGGTTGCCCCGACCATTACGCGGACGGGCGCGCGCCCGAGATCCGCAACCCGAAACTGGCGGTGGCAACGCGCGAGCTGTGCTACGGTGTGTTCGGCATCATGCATTCGGGCGTGACCCGCACGCCGCTCTGGTCGGCAGAGAACCTGCGCGCGGAAAACATCGCATCCGCCCAGGGTTTGAAGCGCGACAACGCCTTCCACGCCGAGCCGCGCCTGCCGCGCAGCCAGCGCGCCGAACTCGACGACTATGCGCGCAGCGGTTTCGACCGCGGCCACATGGCCCCGAACGGCGACATGCCGGACCGCCGTAGCCAGCGCGAGAGCTTCACGCTGGCCAACATGGTCCCGCAGGACGGCGACCATAACCGCCACATCTGGGCGCCGATCGAAGGCGCGGTGCGCAAGATGGCGAAGAAGGAAGGGCAGCTGTACGTGATCACCGGCCCGGCCTTCCTCGGCACCAACCTGCGCAAGGTCGGCAACGTACTGGTGCCGAGCCACCTGTACAAGGTCGTCTACAGCCCGCGCCAGAAGGCGGCGGCGGCCTGGTTCACCGAGAACCGGTCGAACGCACCGATCCAGGTGATTCCGGTGGCCGAGCTGGAACGCATCGTCGGCATCGAATTCCTGCCCTCGCTGTCGCGCCAGCAAAAAGAGCGCATGCTGAACCTCCCGAAAATCCGCCAGAAGAAGACGCGATTTTCCTGAGGCTTTTCCCTATTTGAATACCGGAGATATCCATGACCACCAAGAAGAAGACCTTTGTGCCGTATGCGAACGAAGCCGACGTCGTCCAGATCGACAACCTGATGATCGAGAACCGGCTTGACCGCATCACGATCTCGGGCGACGTCGACCTGACCGCCGACCAGGCCGGGCTCGCGCTGGCGCGGCGCCTGAAAGAAGTGGTCGACGCCGTGCTCGGCAAACTCGAAGGGCAGGCGCTGCCCGAACGCTTGCCGCCACCCGACGTGAAGAGCGTCGAGAATCCGTTCAACTAGTTGTCCGGAGCGTTTTCAAAGGCCCCTGTTCGGGGCCTTTTCTACTGGTCCTGCGCCTGCCCCGGCAACTGTCTTACTCAGCCCGCATAAGCTGTGCCCTTGTTCCGATTCGCATGCCGGCCAGGGTCCGTCTGTGCGGTGTTTCGCCTTTACTGGCAGGGTTTCTGCCATTTTCCTTTTCTTATTACCTCAACATTTACAGGAGTCAATGGTGCGCGGTGTCGCGTCTGTTTGGAGTACTCTGAATCTGTCTCGCGCAAGCAACCATACGGAGTGTAATCAATGGCAGTTAATCCCGAAGATCAGGCACCACAAGACCCTTTGCGGATCCCCGTCATCGTGGAGCAGCTCGCTGTCGGCACACGTACGGTAGACACGGGACGCGGCGTCCGCGTTCACAAGACCGTGGTCGAACAGCCGGTCACCATCGACGAGCGCCTCGCGCGCGACGAGGTGGAAGTGCGGCACGTCCCGGTCGACCGTATCGTCGCGCCTGATGAAGCGCCCGCCAACCGCTACGAGGGCGACACGTTGATCGTGCCGATCCTCGAGGAAGTACTGGTTGTCGAGCGCCGCGTGCGCATAAAGGAAGAGCTTCACATCACTCGGATCCGTCGCGAGGAACACTATCGGGAAGAAGTCGTCCTGAAGGCCGAACAGGTCAGTGTCGAACGCTTCGACGAATCCGGCACCCTGCCACTGAAGTAATCAATACTATCTGGAGGACTCATCATGCAACATACTTTGATCGCCGTTTTTGACAATCACGCCGACGCTACCAGCGCCCAGAACGAACTGCTGTCGTCGGGCTTCGCAAGCAGCGACGTGCGGCTGTCGCATGGCGACGAAACCGCGCCTGGCGGCTCGATGGCAAGTACCTCCGCCACCGGCGACAATGAGCCAGGCATCGGTTCGAGCATCAAGAACTTCTTCAGCGATATTTTCGGCAGCGATACCGACGACTACAGCAACAAATACTCGAGCGCTGTCCAGCGCGGCAACCACGTGCTGACCGTGAACACGGACAGCGAGCCTGAAATCGAACGCGCCGCCGACATCGTCGAGCGCTTCGGCCCGATCGACATCGACGAGCAGTCGGAAAAATGGGCCGGCGGCGCCGGCATGGCCATGGGCGGCGCCGGCAGCATGAGCAATGCGTCCTCGATGTCCCTGCAGTCCGACGCCGACCGCCTGCCGCTGAACCAGCAGTCCCTGAACGACCCGGTCCCGATGGGCACCACGTATCAAGAGCCGATGGGTTCTCGCGACGAACTGTCGACCGGCAGCTATGGCGCCGGCACTGGCAGCAGCCTGCAGCAGAACCAGTCGGCGTCCTTGACCGGTTCGTCGCTCGAAGGCTCGGCATCGGCCACCGGCCTGCAGGGTTCCGCGCTGACCGGCTCGCAGCAGCGCGACACCAGCACCGCCGCGATCCCGGTCGTGCAGGAGCAGCTAAAAATCGGCAAGCGTGAAGTCCAGCGCGGCGGCGTGCGGGTGTTCTCGCGCATCGTCGAAACCCCTGTCAACGAAAGCATCGGCCTGCGCGAAGAGCACGTGAACGTCGAGCGCCGTCCGGTCAACGAGCCGATCAGCGGCCTCGATGCCACTGCCTTCAAGGAGCAGTCGATCGAGATGCGCGAGTCGTCCGAGGAAGCCGTGGTCGAGAAATCGGCCCGCGTGGTCGAGGAAGTGACGATCAACAAGGAAGTCACGCAGCGCGAGCATAAGATCACCGACACCGTGCGCCACACCGAAGTCGAAATCGAGCAGCTCGGCGCCGGCTCGAACCTGGTGGACGACGACTACTACCGCAAGCACTACGGCTCGACCTACAGCAGCATGGGCGGCGACTACGACACCTACAAGCCGGCCTACAGCTATGGCACGCAGATGCGCCAGAGCCAGATGTACCGCAACCGTCCATGGGACGATGTCGAAACCGATCTGCGCAGCGATTGGGAAACCCGCAACGCCGGTAAAACCGGCTCGACCTGGGAAGACATGAAGGCGGCCGTGCGTCACGGTTGGGAAAAGATGACGAAGTAAGGCAGGCATCGTTCGCAGGTTCCGGCTCGCTGGAACCTGCGAAAGGAAAGGGCGCCCTCGGGCGCCCTTTTTATTGATGAGGTTTTTTACTGAATACGCTCCGCAATTCAGGAGCGTTTTTAATCAATCGCCTGGCTTACTCGGCAAACGCCTGGGCGGCCGGCGTGATCTTCACGTTCTCCGCCTTGATCCCCAGTTTCATCGCGCCGATCACCTTGTCTTCGTCGAGCACCTCCTGCGGCTTGGCCGCGTCGTAGGTGATCGGCGAGAAGGCGTCCGTCACCAGCGCGTTCTTCAGGCCGGCGGCGTCCCTGGTGACGAAGACGACCGACAGCGTGCGCGCCGACAGGTGTTTTTTGATGGCCGCGTTCACGTCCGCCACTGTCAGTCTCGCCAGGCCGCCGCGCATCAGCTGCGTGAATTCCGGCGTGCCGTGCCACTGCGAGTCGAGCGCATAGCCCAGGCGCTGGTCCTGGGTCGCGGTCATCACGAACACGTTCTTCATCAGGTAGTCGCGGGTGGTCTCGAAGTCGGCTTTCGTCAGCCCCTTGTCGACCAGCTTGCCCAGTTCCGCCAGGGCCAGGCGCAGCGCGAAGTGGGCGTTCTGCGGCGCCACCGGGCGGATCCAGATCTCGAACAGCTGCGCCTTGCGGCCCAGGTTGGGGTTCGGGAAGAACTGGAACATTCCGCGCGGGAAGGCTTCGATATACGCGTAGTCGCCGTAGTTCATGCCGCGCAGCTCGCGGATCTGCTGGTACAGGTGCGAGCTCGAGGCGCGGTGTTCGCCGAGCCAGGTCTTGGCCAGCCACAGCGCCGGGAAGTCCGGATGCCTGCGCGTCACCTCGAGCGGCAAGCCGAAGGAAATGGCGGTGGCACGGGTGTTCTTCTCGACGATCTCCACTTCCAGGCCATCCGTTTTACGGCCCCGCGGCACGCTGGTCGCGGGCATGCCGGCCCCGACCGGCAGGCGCGCCAGCTGCGCCTTGAGCGACGCGGTCATGCTCTCGCCGACGTCGCCCGAGATACCGACCCGCAGCGCGCCCTGGGTATAGGCGTGGCGGTAGAAGGCTTTCACGTCCTGCAGCGTGATCGACTCGATGCCTTTCACGGTGCCCAGCACCGGATGGGCGTAGGGCGTGCCGGCGTAGACGTTCGCCTGCAGGCGCTCCTTGCCGAATTCCTCTTCATTGTTGTCCTTCAGGTCGAGCAGCAGCGCGTTCTTCTGCCGGTCCTTCAGGCGGCGGAAGTCTTCGTCGCGAAAGCCCGGTTCCGTCAGCATCGGCAGTGCGATATCGAGGTACTCGACCCAGTTGTCCTTGTGGATCGAGCCGCTGAAGGTGGTCATCTCCTTGTCCACCTGCTCGGCGAAGCTGCCCGCCAGCGGGAACAGGGCCTTGTTGACTTCGTCGATCTTGCGGCTTGATGAGCCAGCGTTCGCCACCATCGCCGCCGTCAGGTTGGCCAGGCCTTCCTTGCCCTTGGGGTCATGCGCGGAGCCGGCCGCGAACAGCAACTTGAAGCGCAGCTGCGGGAGCGCCGATTTTTGCACCAGCACGTCGAACTTCGCGTCGCCGATTTTCGCGGCCATGGTCGCCAGTGGCGGCAGCGCCTCGATCCCGGCGGGCAGCGCCTCGTGCGCGAGCGTGGTGACGACCATGCTGTCATCGACCAGGTATTTGCGCGCGGCCGCCTGCAGGTCCGCCGGAGTGAGGCTGTCGACCAGGCGGTAGTAGCGGTTCAGGGTGCCGTAGGAACGGTTGAAGTGCACGTACGAGGCCAGCGTCGCGGCGATCTGCTCGGTGTTGTCGAGCGTGCGTACCAGGCCGTATTTTTGCGCCGATTTCGCGTCCTGCAGTTCCTTGGCGCTCACTTGCGTGTCGCGCGCCTTGGCCACCGTCTGCAGGATGGCGTCGCGCACGTACAGCGCGTCCGCCGCCTTTTTCACGCGCGCGCCGATCGTGGCCAGCGACGGGTCGACCCGGTTCGGCGCGAATTCGAACAGCTGGTCGACCTTTTGCTCGTCCTGCACCAGGCGCTTGTACAGGGGCGAGGTGCGTCCGAAGGAGAGCGAAAGCAGCATCGACAGCGCGGCGCCGTCTTTTTCGGTGTCCGAAAAAGCCGGAGCGCGGAAAGCGGCCGTCACCAGCGGCAGGGTCGGGGTCGGCCACGGCACGTGGCGGTATTGCGCGCCGGCGGCCTTTGGTTCGCTCGGCACAGGCGCCGTGTAGCTGCCTTTTTTCCAGCCGCCCCAGTATTTTTCGACCATCGCGATGGCCTTCGCCGGGTCGACGTCGCCAGCCACGATGATCGTCGTCTTCTCGGGCCGGTACCAGCGGTCGAAGAAAACCTTCGAGTAGGCGTACTGGTTCGGCATGTCCTCGATGTCCTTCAGAAAGCCCATCGTGGTGTGTTTGTAGGTATGCGTCGTGAAGGCGGCGTCGCGCTGCACCTCGAACAGCTTTTGCATCGGGTTCGCGCTGTTCTTGTTGTATTCGCCGAGCACGGCGCGCGACTCGGTCTTGAAGGCTTCGATCGGATAATCGAGGTGCTGGAAGCGGTCCGCTTCCACCTTCAGCACGGTGTCCAGGTCTTCTTTGGCGAACGTGGTGTAGTAGTTGGTCAGGTCGTCGCTGGTGTAGGCGTTCTGGCGCGCGCCGGCGCGGGTGATGACTTCCTGGTATTTCTCGGGCGGGTAGGCTTTCGTCCCACGGAACATCATGTGCTCGAAGAAGTGGGCGAAGCCCGACTTGCCCGGCTCGATCTCGTTGCGCGAACCGGTCTGCACGGGAATCGTCACCGAGACCAGGTTCGGCAGCCCGGTCGGGACGACGATGATCTTCAGGCCATTGGCCAGTGTTTTTTCGGTCGCTTTGAACGGCAGGACATCGCCAGCGGCACCGGCTTTGGCGGGCGCGGCCGGCGCTGCAAGCGCAGGACTACCTGCGAGAAGGATCGGCGCAGACAGCGCGAGCGCCGTCGAAATGAGTTTGGACACACTGTCTCCTTGGGGAAAAATCTAGCGCGAAGCATAAGATATTCCCCCTGGAATGAACAGCGGCATCCGGTATGCATGTCTCAGCTGCCTTCGGCCATCGGCAGGCTGATACGGTTGCGCCCGAGGTGCTTGGCGCGGTAGAGGGCGGCGTCGGCGATCGCCACCAGTTCGCCGGCCTCGTTGTCCGGCCCGGCGATCGCGGTGGCGGCGCCGATCGAGACCGTCACCTGGCGCAGCGGCGCCAGGCCATTGGGCAGCTGCAGCGATTCGACCCGGCGCCGTATGCGCTCGGCGACGATGGCCGCGCCCTTGAGCGACTGGTTCGGCAGGATCACGGCGAATTCCTCGCCGCCGTAGCGCGCCACCAGGTCGTTGGCGCGCATCTCGCTGGCCACCGCCGTGGCAATGCGCTTGAGGCATTCGTCGCCCCCCAGGTGGCCGTTGGCATCGTTATAGGCCTTGAAGTTGTCGACGTCGACCATCAGCAGCGACAGCGGCTGGGACTGGCGCAGCGCGCGCGCCCATTCGGCCGCCAGGGTGTCGTCGAAACAGCGCCGGTTCGCCAGGCCCGTCAGGCCGTCGCGGCTGGCGAGCTTTTCCAGCGCCAGCTGGGCCATTTTTTCGTCGGTCAGGTCGCGCAGGGTCTCGACGACAGCTTTCAGGCGGCCGTTGTCGTCGAAGATCGGGCTGGCGTCGGCTGCCAGGTAGCGCCGCTTGCCGGCGCGCGGCATGTCGCACCAGGTCTCGACCGAGAGCGGGGAGGCGGCGCTTTGCGGCTTGCCATGGCGCGGGTAGATGTGGCGGATTTCATCGAGCCGGTTCTGGATCACCAGGTCGGCCAGCGTCGGACGCGGCTCGTCGTAGAAGCAGCGCCAGTGGTGGTCGGTGCCGACGATCTCGCTGGCGGGCACGCCCGTCAGGCGCTCGCAGGCGCGGTTCCAGATCAGGACCTGGGCCTGGGCGTCGAGGACGAATGCGGGGATCGCCAGCATTTCCATCAGCTCGTAGGCAAACGCGAGGTCGGCGGCCGGGGCGATCGAGGAGCTCACGCTGGCCGCGAGCGCGGCCGGGACCAGGCTGGGTGCGGGGCCAGCTACCGGGGACAATGCCACACCCGGCAAGTTTTCGTTCGGGTGCGGCGCGCGTTGCATCGCTGTACTGGTCATCAGTCGGCCTTTTCAACATTCCGTTGAGCAATCTATTGATTGCTGACAAGAACCGATTCTGCAACTACAGCAACTGCGGGCTTTTGATATGGAACAATATGCTCTGGATTGACTTTCAGGTGAGGGCGAGGCCGTGCACGCCGGGCAGGGTCAGCGCCAGGGCCATGCCGCCCTCGGATGATGCCGTCATACGCAGGGCGCCGCCGCAGGCTTCGACCCGTTCGCGCATGCCGGCGAGGCCGCAGGCGCAAGGCGCCTGGACGCGGCGGCCGCCGTTGCCGTTGTCGTCGATGCGCAACGTCAGCCCAACACTGCTGCGCTGCAAGCTGACGCGCACTTCGGTGGCGCTGCCCTCGCGCGCGATGCCGGCCAGGGCTTCCTGCAGCACGCGGTAGAGCAGTGCGTCGCTCTCGGGCATTGCGCATTCGGGTTCGCCCAGGGTGCCGGGGGCGATGTCGAGCTGGTGTTCGATGCCGTTCAGGCGCGTGAATTCATCGAGCTGGCGTGCGATCGCGCAGCGCAATCCCTCGCCCAGGGCCAGGGGCTGGAGTGCGCTTAACACCGTTCGCATGCTGTGCAAGGCCTGCTCGAGGGTGGCGATCATGCCGCCTGCCTTCTGGTGGACCGAGGGATGGATGCCGTTGGACGCCACTTGCAGCAGGCAGAGCTCGGCGTGCAGGGTCAGCAGGGTCAGGCCGAGCTCGTCGTGGATGTCGCGCGCAATGCTGCCGCGTTCGCTGTCGCGGGCGCTGTCCTGCTGGCGCACCAGTTTCGACAATACGGTCTGGGTGCCGGCCAGAATGTCCTCAGCGGCGCAGCGTGCTTCCTGCGCCTGGGCCAGGCGGCCCGTCAGGTCGCGCGCGCGGTCGTCGGCATCGATCGCGCGCCGCAGCAGCAGGCAGACCGCGCCGCCGCTGCCGAGCAGCCACAGGATCGTCGTCAGCGTCGACAGGCTCGGCGTCACGACCGGCACCATGACGCCGACCGCGCACACCAGCAGGATCGTGATCGCGGGGAGGAAACCGCCGCTCCGTGCAAACAGGGTGTTCATGACGCTCCTTCAATCGGGTAATAAGAAATTTCCGCTAGTCAAGTTACCGCTTGGGGCGTCGAATTGTCTTGTCGATCGTCAATACCCGTGCTGGATGGCTGGTGCTGATTTGCACCGGGCTGCGCTCCTGCGGGACTCGGCAAGCCCCGCTGCGGGCGGTTATAATGGAAGGTTGACGAGAGGCTTACCGTGACTTACAGCATCAAAGAGATTTTCTACACCTTGCAGGGCGAGGGCGCCCATGCCGGGCGGCCGGCGGTGTTTTGCCGGTTCTCGGGCTGCAACCTGTGGACCGGGCGCGAGCAAGACCGCGCCAGCGCCGTCTGCACCTTCTGCGACACCGATTTCGTCGGCACCGATGGCGAACGCGGCGGCAAGTTCCGCGACGCCGCAGCCCTGGCCGCCGAGATCGACAGCCTGTGGCCGGCCACCCATGTGCCCAGCAAATACGTGGTCTTCACCGGCGGCGAGCCGCTCCTGCAACTCGACGAAGCCTTGATCGCGGCCATGCATGCGCGCGGCTTCACGATCGCCATCGAAACCAACGGCACGCTGCCGGTACCCCCGGGTGTCGACTGGATTTGCGTCAGCCCGAAAATAGGCGCGCAACTGGTGGTCGGCAAAGGCAACGAAATCAAGGTCGTGATCCCGCAGGCGAATCAGGACCTGTCCGTCTACGAGCAGCTCGACTTCGAGCATTTCTTCGTGCAGCCGATGGACGGCCTGCTGGCCGCGCAAAACACGCGCCTTGCGATCGAAACCTGCCGCCGCAACCCGAAGTGGAAGCTCAGCCTCCAGACCCATAAACTCCTTCAAATTCCCTGACCTTTCACCAAGCTGATGCTGACCCGATGTTAACTATTACCCGCAAACTCGAATTCGATGCCGGACACCGGATTCCCGACCACAAAAGCCAGTGCCGCAACCTGCACGGGCACCGTTACACGCTCGAAATCACCCTGGTCGGCGCCGTGATCCAGGCCGAAGGCAATTCCGACAACGGCATGATCATGGACTTTTCCGACATCAAGGCCCTCGCCAAGGAGCACCTGGTCGACGTCTGGGACCACGCCTTCATCGTCTACGAAAAAGACGACAAGGTGCGCGAATTCCTGGCCAGCCTGCCGGGCCACAAGACGGTCGTGATCGACCGCATCCCGACCGTGGAAAACCTGGCGCAAGTGGCCTTCGCCATCCTGAAGGCGGCTTATACCGACCGCTATGGCACCGGACTGCACCTGCACAAGCTGGTGCTGCACGAGACGCCCAATTGCTGGGCCGAGATCACCGATGCCTGACAGCCTGCCCATGCCCGGGCTGGTCCTTGCCGACGCCGCCATGGCCGAGGCGGCGATGCTGGACGCGCACTTCATGCGCCTGGCGCTCGTGCAGGCCGGGGTCGCGCGCGCCCAGGGCGAGGTGCCGGTCGGCGCCGTCGTCGTCAAGGATGGCGAAGTGATCGCGGTCGGCCACAACCAGCCGATCATGCGCCACGACCCGACCGCCCACGCCGAGATCGTCGCGCTGCGCCTGGCCGCCGAAAAGCTCGGCAACTACCGGCTGCCGGGCTGCGAATTGTATGTCACGCTGGAACCCTGCGCGATGTGCTCGGGGGCGATGATGCATGCGCGCCTGGCCCGTGTGGTGTACGCGGCGAGCGACCCGAAGACCGGCGTGTGCGGCTCGGTGCTCGACCTGTTCGCGCACGAGGGGTTGAACCACCATACCGAGGTCGTGCGCGGCGTGCTGGCCGAGGACGCGAGCGCGATGCTCAAGGGCTTTTTTGCCGAACGGCGTGCTGCCTCCCGCCGAAGCGTCGCGTCTTAGTACCCCCTTCCTTGTAATTCGTGGTGCCTGCGCCGCAGGTGCTCCGCACGCACAGCCGAACGCGCCGTGCGTGCTGCGAAAATGCTATGCTGGTTTCGTGCTGCTGCCCGCAGCGACAGGAGACCCGCCTTGACTTCACGACCATGCCGGCGCGCGCGCAAGGCGCCGGCTTTACGACCATGCCGACGCTGACCGCCAACGGAATCCGCATCGCCTTCGATACCGCCGGGGACGCCAAGTCCGCGCCGGTACTGCTCGTAGGTGGGCTGGGCATGCAGCTGACCAGCTGGCCCGACGAATTCGTCGACGGCCTGGTCGAACTGGGCTTTTACGTCATCCGGTTCGATCATCGCGATTGCGGCCTGTCCACCAAGTTCGATCGCGCCGGCAAACCGAACCTGGCCTGGAACTGGCTCAAGTCGCGCCTGAAACTGCCCATGAAACCCGCCTACCACCTCGACGACATGGCCGCCGACGCACTGGGGGTGCTGTCGGCGCTGGGCGTGGCGCGGGCGCACCTGGTCGGGGTCGCGATGGGCGGCATGGTGGCGCAAATCCTGGCGGCGCGCCATCCGCAGCGCGTGCTCAGTCTCACCTCCATCATGTCGAGCAGCGGCAAGCGCGGTTTGCCGGGCCCGACGCCGGCCGCGCGCCAGGCGCTGCTGCGCCCGCCGGTCGATCCGAACGACGTCGATTCGATCATCGATGCGGCCGTCGCCCTGCAGCAGGCCATCGGCAGCCCGGCCTATCCGACGGTCGAGAAGCAGCTGCGCCGGCGCGCGGCGCGGGCGCTGCGGCGCTGCTATTGTCCGGCCGGGGTGGTGCGCCAGATGCTGGCCGTCACCAGCGCGCCCGAACGCAGCGAACTGCTGCGCGCGATCGAGGCGCCGACCCTCGTCATTCACGGCGCGGCCGACCCGCTGGTGCCGCTGGCCTGCGGCGAAGACACGGCGGCGCAGGTGCCGGGCGCGCGCCTGGAAGTCATCCAGGGCATGGGGCACGACTTGCCGGCCCAACTGAACGAGCGGATGCTTGCCTTGATCGACGCCAACGCGCGCGGTAAGATGGCTTCAAGCTCAACACCGCGCCTGTTCGTCAGACAATAAAACCCAGTGACCACATCCCAACTCGGCGTCGCCATCGTGGCGCCCGCCGGCCATGTGCCGGACCCGCTTGCCGTCGAGCGCGGCATTGCCTACCTGGAAGCACGCGGCTGCCGCGTCCACAATTACTACGATCACGCCGCCATCCACCAGCGCTTCGGCGGCACCGATGCCGCCCGCCTGGCCGCCCTGTACGCGGCGGCGGACAACCCCGAGGTCGACCTGGTGATGGCCGTGCGCGGTGGCTACGGCCTCACGCGCCTTCTTCCAAGCATCGATTTCGACCGCTTGGCCGCGAGCGGCAAACTGTTCGTCGGCTACTCCGACATCACGGCGCTGCACATGGGCCTGTACGCCAAGGCGGGCGCGCTGAGTTACGCCGGTCCCTTCGTCGCCAACGACTTCGGCGCGCTCGAACCCGAGCAGTTCACGTTCGACGATTTCTGGTCTTGCCTGGCCGGACCGACGCACACGATTACCGAGCACGCCGCCGGCAATCCGCGGGTGGAAGCGGCCGGCACGATCTGGGGCGGCAACCTTGCAATGCTGTGCTCGCTGATCGGCACCGAATGGTTTCCGCGCATCGACGACGGCATCCTGTTCGTCGAGGACATCGCCGAGCACCCGTACCGGGTCGAGCGCCTGCTGCTGCAGCTGATGCAGGCCGGTGTGCTGGAACGCCAGCAGGCGCTCGTGCTGGGCGATTTTTCGGGCTACAAGCTGGGGGCGATGGACAATGGCTACGATTTCGACAGCATGCTGGCCTACT
The DNA here is from genome assembly GCA_031398335.1 of Massilia sp. Taxonomy (GTDB): domain Bacteria; phylum Pseudomonadota; class Gammaproteobacteria; order Burkholderiales; family Burkholderiaceae_D; genus Telluria. The sequence continues at coordinate 46,821 of JANNNC010000054.1, read as the reverse complement.
TGCGCCAGGCGCTGCCGATTCCTGTGCTGACCGGACTCACGTTCGGGCATGTGCCGCGCCGGGTGACGATACCGTTTGGGGCGCAGGCGACCTTGGTATCGAACGATGAGGGTTTCCGCATCACGATGAGCGCTTATCCGACCCGTTAACGCCGAGCTAAGCTAAGGGGTGATCAAGGCCAATGGCCTGATCACGGGTTCACCGGGCTCTTGAGTCCACGCGTGATCGCACCCATGAGCAATCGCGGCATCACAGCAGGTGCAAGGCGCGGGCCGCCGAGGCAGTGCGGCGCGTATCGGCACGAACGCGTGGGCACGAGCGCCTACCCTGCGGTGCACATCGGCGGCAGGCTTTGGCGGGCGCCACCCATCCCGTCTGCACGATGGTAAAATACTTGGTTAATCGCGTACATCGCCGCACCCATCGTTTATAAGGCTTTATCAGTGCTCTCCACAGCTAACATCACAATGCAATTCGGCGCCAAGCCGCTCTTCGAGAACATCTCCGTCAAGTTCGGCGATGGCAACCGTTACGGCCTGATCGGCGCGAACGGCTGCGGCAAGTCGACCTTCATGAAGATCCTGGGCGGCGACCTCGAACCGTCGGCCGGCAACGTCAGCCTCGATCCGGGCGAGCGCCTGGGTAAATTGCGCCAGGACCAGTTCGCCTACGAAGACGTACGCGTGCTCGACGTAGTCATGATGGGCCACACCGAGCTGTGGGACGCCATCGCCCAGCGCGACGCCATTTACGCGAATCCGGAAGCGACCGACGACGACTACATGCGCGCGGCCGAGCTCGAGGGCAAGGTTGCCGAATACGACGGCTACTCGGCCGAAGCGCGCGCCGGCGAACTGCTGCTGGGCCTGGAAATCGCCAGCGACCTGCACCAGGGCCCGATGAACGCCGTGGCGCCGGGCTGGAAGCTGCGCGTGCTGCTGGCCCAGGCCCTGTTCTCGAACCCGGACATCCTGCTGCTCGATGAGCCGACCAACAACCTGGACATCAACACGATCCGCTGGCTGGAAGACGTGCTCAACCAGCGCAACTCGACGATGATCATCATCTCCCACGATCGTCACTTCCTGAACCAGGTCTGCACCCACATCGCCGACATGGATTACGGCACCCTGAAGGTGTATCCGGGATCGTACGACGACTACATGCTGGCCTCGACCCAGGCGCGCAACCAGCAGTTGTCGAACAATGCCAAGGCCAAGGAAAAGGTCGCCGAACTGCAGGAATTCGTGCGCCGCTTCTCGGCCAACAAGTCGAAAGCACGCCAGGCAACCTCGCGCGCAAAAATGATCGACAAGATCAAAATCGAGGATTTCAAGCCATCCTCGCGCGCTTATCCGTTCGTGCGTTTCGAAGGCGAGAAGAAACTGCACCGCCTGGCCGTCGAGACCGAGGGCCTCACCAAAGCCTACGACCGTCCGCTGTTCAAGAACTTCTCGATCATGGTCGAGGCGGGTGAACGCGTGGCGATCATTGGCGCCAACGGTGCGGGTAAAACCACGCTGCTGCGCGCCATCGGCGGCAAGGACATCACCGGCCTGGAAGCCGACCACGGCCGCACCAAATGGGCCGAGAACGCCAGCGTCGGCTACATGCCGCAGGATCCGACCGAGGAATTCCCGACCGACACAGTCCTGACCGACTGGATGGGCCGCTGGACGAAAGAGGGCGACGACGACCTGGCCGTGCGCTCGATCCTGGGCCGCCTGCTGTTCTCCGGCGACGAAGTCAAGAAGTCGGTCAAGGTGCTTTCCGGTGGCGAAAAGGGCCGCATGATGTACGGCAAGCTCATGCTCGGCCGCCACAACGTGATGCTGCTCGACGAGCCGACCAACCACATGGACATGGAATCGATCGAGTCGCTCAACATCGCCCTCGACAAGTACGAAGGCACCCTGATCTTCGTTTCGCACGACCGCGAATTCGTCTCCTCGCTTGCCACGCGCGTGCTGGAAGTGAAGGACAACGAAGTGGTCGACTTCCGCGGCACGTATGAGGAATACCTGACCAGCCAGGGCATCGATTAAGTCGACGTTCTGTATGCGGGCACGGATCGCTGATCCCTGACCCGTTCAACCAGCTGTAGCTCAGCTGAAGATCAATGTGAGCCCGACATCGCATGAACATCCTGCCCATCCAAACCTACGAATACGACCACCCGCAAGGGGGCAACGCCTGCACCGCCCAGGCCTGGGCGCGCACGCCCGCCACGCCCACGGCCGAAGAAAAGGCCGAACTCAAAGACCGCATCCGCGGTCTCTTGAAAGAGAAAGAAGCGGTGCTGGTCGCCCACTACTACGTCGACCCCGACCTGCAGGACCTGGCCGAGGAAACCGGCGGCTGCGTCTCCGACTCGCTCGAGATGGCGCGCTTCGGCCGTGACCATCCGGCCAAAACCCTGGTCGTGGCCGGCGTGCGCTTCATGGGCGAGACCGCGAAAATCCTGAGCCCGGAAAAGACGATCCTGATGCCGGATTTAGAGGCGACCTGTTCGCTCGACCTGGGTTGCCCGGCCGACGAATTCGCCGCCTTCTGCGACCAGCATCCCGACCGCACGGTCGTCGTCTACGCCAACACCAGCGCGGCTGTGAAGGCACGCGCCGACTGGATGGTGACGTCCTCGATCGGCCTGGACATCGTCAAGCACCTGCACGAGCAGGGCAAGAAAATCCTGTGGGCGCCGGATCGTCACCTGGGGTCGTATATCCAGAAGCAGACCGGCGCCGACATGCTGCTCTGGCAGGGTTCCTGCATCGTGCACGACGAATTCAAGGGCATCGAACTCGACCTGTTGAAGGCCGAATACCCGGATGCGAAAGTGCTGGTGCACCCGGAGTCGCCCGCCAACGTGGTGGCCCAGGCCGACGTGGTCGGCTCGACCACCCAGCTGATCAACGCCGCCGTCACGCTGCCGGCGACCCACTTCATCGTCGCCACCGACAACGGCATCCTGCACAAGATGCGCGCTGCCGCACCGGGCAAGCACTTTATCGAAGCGCCGACCGCCGGCAACAGTGCCACGTGTAAAAGCTGCGCGCATTGCCCGTGGATGGCGATGAATGGCCTGAAGAACCTGGCGGAGGTGCTCGAATCGGGCGCCAACGAAGTCTTCGTCGACCCGGTCATTGGCGTGCAGGCCGTGCGCGCGATCGACCGCATGCTCGATTTCGCCGCCGCCAAACAAGCGCAAGCGCTGCCAACGGGCGCGCTCGAACAAAACACCAAGCTGTATTCGAACGTGGGCCCGGCATGACGACACTCGATAATCCGCACGCCGCATTCGACGACAAGCTGCAGGCCTCGTTCGAGCAGAACATCCTGGCCGCGCTGCTGGAAGACATCGGCACCGGCGACCTGACCGGCATGCTGGTGCCCGACGCACCACGCGCCAAGGCGCGCGTGATCGTGCGCGAAGCGGCGGTGCTGTGCGGCGCGCCCTGGTTCGAGGGCGTGATGCTGGCCGTCGACCAGGACATCGAGATTGAATGGCAGTATGCCGAGGGCGACCTGATGGCCCAGGACAGCGTGGTCTGCACGATCGAAGGCTCGCCGCGGTCGCTGCTGACGGCCGAACGCGCCGCGCTGAACTTCATGCAGTTGCTTTCCGGCGTGGCCAGCGCGACGCGCAAGTACGTGGACGTGATTGCCGGTACCAGCGCGGCCATCCTCGATACCCGCAAGACGCTGCCCGGCCTGCGCCTGGCGCAGAAATACGCGGTGCGCGTCGGCGGCGGCAAGAACCAGCGCATGGCCTTGTACGACGGCATCCTGATCAAGGAAAACCACATCGCGGCAGCCGGTGGCGTGACACGGGCACTGGCGAACGCGACGGCGCTCGACGCGGGCGTGACGGTACAGATCGAAGTCGAGACCATCGTCCAGCTCGAAGAAGCGCTGGCGGCGGGCGTCAAGTCGGTCCTGCTGGACAACTTCAACCTCGACATGATGCGCGAAGCAGTGAAAATCAATGCCGGCCGCGCGCTGCTCGAAGCCTCGGGCGGGATCAACATGGCGACGGTGCGGGCGATTGCCGAAACCGGCGTCGACCGGATTTCGATCGGTAGCCTGACCAAGGATGTGAAGGCGACGGATTATTCGTTGCGGATCATCGGCTGAGCTTCTCGACCTGAGCGGCCACCGAAGCGCGTGGGCACGGGGTGCCCACCCTACAACGGCGGCGTAAGCTAGGGTGGGCGCCCCGGGCCCGCGCGGCATCGCACGGTTGCATGCCTGCGTCGCCGACTACACCCCGCTCTCGCTGGCGGCCGCCAGGGCTTCCGCCTCTGGACTGCGCACGCCGATCGGCTCGCCCACCTGGGCCGCGATCGCGTCCACCGCGCTCACCACCTGCTGCGGATGCGCGTAATGCACCATGTGCCCCACGCCCGGCTGCAAATGCAGTTCGCTCGACTGCCCCTCGGCCTGCAAGTCCTCGTGCAGCCGCTCGGAGTTGGTCGCCGGCTTGACGACCTTGTCCTGGGTGCCCGTGATGATCTGCACCGGCACGCGCAAGGTATCGAGGCGTTTGGAGAGCGACATCGCCGCCGGCACCATCAGCGCCGCCTCGGCGCCGCTGGCGCGCAACTGGCCCGGGCGCAGTGCCATCCATGGCGGCAGCTGGCGGAAGCGTTCCGACACTTTCATCGGCGCGAACATGTGTTTTGTGATCAACGGCCAGAGCAGGCGCGAAATCAGCGGGGAAATCGTGTAACGCATGAGGTCGCCGATGATGGGAATCGCCGGCTGGGCGGCAAGCGGCACGTCCAGGCGCAGGGTAGGGTAGTAATAACCCGACATCAGCACCAGGCCGCGCACGAAATCCGGGACCTGCAAACCCATGGCCAGCGCCACCATGGTGCCCCAGGAGTGCCCCAGCACGATGGCCGAATCGACGCCGATCTGCTGCAGCGCACGGTGCAGCAGGCGCGCCTGGGCGTCCGGCGTCCAGACCGTGGTGCGTGGCCGCTCGCTGTAGCCGAAGCCGGGGCGGTCGAAGGCAATCACGCGGTAGCGTTCGGAGAGCTGCGCCATCAGCCCGCTGTACTCGAAATCGTTGGCGAACACGCCGTTCCCGTGCAACAGGACCAGGGTCGGCCCGCTGCCGCGTTCGAGGTAATGCAGGCGCACGCCGTCGATCTCGACGAACTTGCCGCGCGGCGGGTTGTCGCGTTCAGCCTGGGCGGTTTTGCTGCGCACGATCAGGAAGGAGGCGGCCAGGGCGACTGCGCCCAGGGCGAGCCCGGTTCGCAGGCGGCTCTTGTCACGGTTGGTTCTATCGAGCGATGTCGTCAAAATACTCCCCTTTCGTTGATAAATCCTGTTGGAACCGGTACGCGACCTGCACGCAGCAGGCTCGCTGCCTGCGGCAATAAGCGTTCGGCGGAGTGTTCGATCTTCAGCGCGGCCATGTGGTCGGCGCGCGTGCGCCCGAGGTTGACCAGTGCGATCGGTTTGCCGGCCTCGTGCGCCAGGCGGCAGAAGCGAAAGCCCGAAAACACGACCAGCGACGAGCCCACCACCAGCAGGGCGTCGGCCGCTTTCATCTGGGCCAGCGCGCAGGCGGTGCGCGCCGGGGGCACGTTGTCGCCGAAAAAGACGACGTCCGGCATCAGGGTGCCGCCGCAATGGCTGCAGCCCGGTAACTGGAAATCGTCGAGGAATGCAGGTTCGACCTGGGCGTCGCCATCGGGCAGCGGCTGCGCCGCGGCCAGCGCCACACCGGGGTTGGCGTCGAGCAGCTGCGCCTGCACGAAGGCGCGCGGCACGCGCGTGCCGCAGGCCAGGCAGACGACCGAGTGGATATTTCCGTGCAGTTCGAGCACGGCGTGGCTGCCGGCGCGCTGGTGCAGGCCGTCGACGTTCTGCGTCAACAGCGCGCCGAAGCGCCCCGCGCCCTCGAGCATGGCCAGCGCTTCGTGGCCCGCGTTCGGGCGCGCCTGCGCCAGCACCGGCCAGCCGATCATGCTGCGCGCCCAGTAACGCCGTTGCACCGCGAGCGAGCGCCGGAATTCCGGCCCCTGGATCGGCAACCGGCCGCGCCGCACACCGTCGCGGTCGCGGTAATCGGGAATGCCGGAAGCGGTCGACAGGCCGGCGCCGGTCAGCACGAGCGTCTTCGGGTGGCGTGCCAGGAAATTCGCCAATGCGGCGGCCCGGTCGTGGTCCTCAATACCCTCAGCCATCGCGATGCATCCTCCCATTCTGCCGGGATCGTAGCACCCTTGCGGGTTCAGCCAACACACGATTCCGGTTGTTCATCACACGGCGGTTGCGAGCGGGCGGCACGCGCACTAACCTGGCGGCTCCGACACCATTCAAAGGGACACCATGCGATTCGTTATTCTTGCCGGACTGGGCGCGCTGTTCATCGGCACCGCGCCGGCCGGCGCCGCCGACGTGCCGGCCCATATCGGGCGCCACACGAGCACGCCCGAGGACCAGCGCGCGATCGGGCAGGTCGTGGCCGAATTCCAGACGGCGCTCAAGACCAGGGACATCCGGCTGCTGTCGTCGCTGATGCTCCACTCCGACATCGAATTCGTGTCGCCGGCGTCTCCCGAGGCGCTCAGGAAGATACGCGAAGTTGTCGACCCGAATGCCAACGGGCTGCGGGCCGGCGGCTTCCGCGATTTCGCGCGCTACATCCGCGAGAGCAAGGTGCCGGTCGAGGAACGCTTCTACAACCTCAAGATCACCCAGGACAAGCACGTCGCCTGGGTCATGTTCGATTACGAATTCGTCGAGGACGGCAAGGTCTGGAACTATGGCATCGAGACCTGGCAGATGCTGCAGAACGTCGAGGGCAAGTGGAAGATCGCCAGCGTCTGGTGGTCGACGAACTTCCCGAAAAAATCCTGACTAGCGCGCCGACACCGCGATGCCGCCCACGACCAGCCCGAACGCCAGCGCGTGATACAGGTGCGGCGCCTCGCCCAGGAAGGCCGATGAAAACAGCGCGGCGAACAGCGGCGTCAGGTTGATGAAGAAGGCGCCCAGCGTCGGCCCTGCCTTTTGCAAGCCCGCTCCCCAGCAGCGCATGGCAAGGATGGCCGGCCCGATCGCGACATACAGCAGGGCGGCGGCCAGCGGCCAGCTCCAGGCGACGGCGACGCCGGCGACCGCCCATTCGGCCCCGGACAGGGCGGCCGACCACAATACGCCGTAGCCGACCTGGGCCAGCAGGAAGGCGGCCCAGTCGGCCCTCAAGGCGCGAGCATCGCGCTGCTGCATCAGCATCCAGCTGTAGAAGGACCAGGCGATCGTCGCCAGGATCATGTACAGGTCGCCGGGCACCAGGCGCAGGGCCGCAAGTTGGTGGATGTCGCCGCGGCACAGCACCACCAGCACGCCGACGATCGAGAGCAGCGCGCCGCCGGCCTGGCGCCGCTTGACGGGCGCCTGGTAAAACAGTTTACCGACCAGCAGCATCCAGACCGGCATGCCGGAGGCGACCAGGGTCACGTTGATCGGGGTCGAGCTTTGCAGGGCCAGGTATTGCAGCGAGTTGTAGAGGCCGATGCCGAGCAGGCCGAGCATGGAGTAGCGGCGCCAGTTGGCCAGCACGCCGCTGCCGGGAGCGAATACGGCGCGCCCGAGCGGCAACAGGACCAGCAAGGCGATGCTCCAGCGTAGCAGGTTGAGCGTCATCGGCGGCACGGCGTCGCGCACCATGCGCCCGACGATGGCGTTGCCGGCCCAGAGCAGCGGCGGCACCGTCAGCAACAAGGCCGTGGAGAGGGTGAGTTTGCGGTTCATGGCGAAGAGAAGCGGCCCGCCGCAGGGCGATGGACCTGGTCCGGCATGGCGAAATTCAGCGCCGGTCCGGCGTCAGCACGCTCGGCAGGGCTTTCGGCAGCGTGTCCGGATAGTCGCGCGAGTAATGCAGGCCGCGGCTTTCGCGCCGCGACAGGGCGCTGTTGACGATCAGCGAGGCCACGTCGACCAGGTTGCGCAGTTCCAGCAAGTCGTGCGTGATGCGGAAGTTGCGATAGTACTCGTCGATTTCTTCCTTCAGGAGCGCGATACGGTGCTGGGCGCGCTCGAGGCGCTTGGTGGTGCGCACGATGCCGACGTAATTCCACATGAAGCGGCGCAGCTCGTCCCAGTTGTGGGCGATCACCACTTCTTCGTCGGCATTCGTCACTCGGCTTTCGTCCCAGGGCGGCAGCACCGGATTCTCGGTGCGCGGCGCGGCGGCGATCTGGCTGGCGCAGGCGCGTCCGATCACGACGCATTCGAGCAGGGAGTTGCTGGCCAGGCGGTTAGCGCCGTGCAAACCGGTACAAGCCGTCTCACCGACGGCGTACAGGCCGGGAATGTCGGTGCGTCCGGCCAGGTCGGTGACCACGCCGCCGCAGGTGAAGTGCACGGCCGGCACGACAGGGATAGGTTCCTTCGTGATGTCGATGCCGAGCTCCAGGCAGCGCGCGTAGATGGTCGGGAAATGCTCCATCAGGAATTCGGGACTCTGGTGGCTGATGTCGAGGTTGACGTAGTCGAGGCCGCGTTTCTTCATCTCGAAGTCGATCGCGCGTGCGACCACGTCGCGCGGCGCCAGTTCGCCCCGTTCGTCGTGGGCCGGCATGAAGCGCGTGCCGGCCGCCGCGCCCGCCTCGGGCGGCAGTTTCAGGAGGCCGCCTTCGCCGCGGATCGCTTCCGTGATCAGGAACGATTTGGCATACGGGTGGTACAGGCAGGTCGGATGGAACTGGATGAATTCCATGTTCGAGACGCGGCAGCCGGCGCGCCAGGCCATGGCGATGCCGTCGCCGGTGGCGGTGTCGGGATTGGTGGTGTAGAGGTAGACCTTGCCGGCGCCGCCGGTGGCCAGCACCGTGTGTTCCGCTTCGAAGGTGAGCACCTTGCCGCTTTTTTCGTCCTGCACGTACAGGCCGTGGCAGCGCGGCTGGCCGACCAGGTGCGGCGTACCGCCGTGGACGCCCTTGCCGGTCAGCTTGTCCGAGGTGATGACGTCGATCGCGCAGTGCTGTTCGAACAAGGAGATGTTCGGATGCGCGCGCACCTTTTGTTCGAGCGTGACCTGCACCGCGTGGCCGGTGGCGTCGGCGGCGTGGATGATGCGGCGCTGGCTGTGTCCGCCCTCGCGCGTCAGGTGAAAGCCCAGTTCCGCGGTGGCGTCGCGCGTAAACGGCACGCCTTGCTCGATCAGCCATTCGATCGCGGCGCGGCCGTGTTCGACGATGTAGCGGGTAGCGGCCTCGTCGCACAGGCCGGCGCCGGCGATCAGGGTGTCGGTGATGTGCTGGTCATGGCTGTCGCCGGAATCGAGGACGGCGGCGATGCCGCCCTGGGCCCAGTTGCTGGCGCCGTCGAGCAAGGCGCGTTTCGAGATGATGGCAACCTTGCGCGTTTGCGCGAGGTGCAGGGCCACCGACAGGCCAGCCAGGCCGCTGCCGACAATTGCGACGTCAAATTTCATGGCACTTTAATATTTTGTACAGAAGCATCATCATAGACCATTTGGGATGGATGCGTCCTGTACAGCCTTGGGTGATGCCGATGTCAACGTGACGCGTGCTGTACGGTCCCCGGGGGGAGGGGGGGGCTCACGCTGGCTCGGCTCCTGGTAAGCCAGGGCTTATCAGGAGCCGAGCCAGCTGGCACACGCGAAGGCGACCGCGTCGCCCTCCGCGAGCATGACAGATTCTTTCATTTCGGGCACATGAATGAAAAATTCTTTCATGGCCGCGCCAATGTCTTACAGCCCATAGGTGGCCGCCTGGCCGTCGCTGTCGCCGGCCCCCGCGCGGTCGAAGCGCATCACGTCCACGCCGCGCGCGGCGAGCAGGCGCGAGAGCAGGGTGAATTGGCGGTGGCTGCCCGAGCGGGTCTGGGTGCTGTCGGCCAGGATCAGCATGCCGCGCGCCAGCGGCCGTTCGGGCACGTCGACGATGCCGATCAGGTCATTGCCGTCCGGCAGATCGAGTTCGCCGGGTCCGGTCCAGAGCGGCGAGCCGTCCAGCGGGTGAAAGTGCAGGTCGGCCCCGGCCTCGGCCCAGCGTTCGCCCAGGCGCGCCGCGCCGGCGGCGAGCTTCGATGGCGCCGGACCGCCGTGGGCACACCAGTGCACGGCGCAGCGCGACAGGGCAATGTGGGCAGCGTCGCAAACATCGATTGCCTTGACCAGCGGAACCGCCAGTTCGAAACCGCCGACCTCGATCGCGCCCTGCACGGCCAACTGGGCGCGCAGGGCCGCGGTGCTGCGCGGCGCACCGGGCGCGGGGTCTTGCAACTGCTCGGACAGGCGCAGGAACCGGTTGATGCAGGCGCGTACGCTCATGAAGGGCTGCCACAACAAGACCCGGCGCACATCCAGGCGTGCGGCGGCATCGAGCGCCAGCATGCTGCAGCGCGGCTCGAATGCCCCGGTCAATACGTATGCGGTCGGCTTCGGCGCCAAAGGCGCTGGTTGAACCGCTGCGTGCCCGACGGACGCTTCCTGGCCGGCGCCTACTGGCGCCGCCGCGGCGGCGTGCCGGACAGATTTCCCGACAAGGCCAATCCTGCGCAGGACAATTGCGGCTTGCTGTGGGTATCCCCGGTGCTGCCGCTGCGCGGTCAGGACATGCTGGCGGTGCATGACCTGGCCCGCGCCAGTTTCGACAGGCATGGGTTCGACCTGTTCGCCACCTTCAGCACGATCGACTCCGCAAGGCGACAGCTACTGGCGCACGGTGGCGGCGATCAAGGCGGCGCTCGACCCCGCCGGCATCCTGGCGCCGGGACGCTATCAGCCGGGGACGGCGGCCCGCTTGCTGTAACTGCGCCCCCGTCCTTGCGCCAGCGTTCGGCGCCGCACGGAGCGCGGCGTCCGCGCGGTCTAGGATGACGGTTCATTCAATATTCAAGGAAACACCATGTCCATGACGAATGCTTCCACGCAGGCGGCCGCGCTGGCGGACAAGATCAGTTCGATGCGCTTTGCCATGTTTACGACCGTCGACGAGCATGGCCACCTAATCAGCCATCCGATGACCAACCAGGAAACCGACCAGCAGGGCGGCCTGTGGTTCTATACCTCGATCCATACCCCGCTGTGGCAGAACATCGCGCTTCAGCCTGAAGTCAACGTCAGCTTCGCCCAGCCGGACGACAGCCTGTACGTGTCGATCAGCGGCAGCGCCGAGCGCGTGGTCGACCGCGAGCGCATCCGCGCCCTGTGGAACCCGATGGTGCAGGCCTGGTTCCCGCATGGTCCGGAAGACGAACACGTGGTGCTGGTGCGCGTCGTGCCGCACAGCGCAGAATATTGGGATTCGAACGACAGCAAGATGGTGCGCCTGTTCCAGATGGCCAAGGCGGCAATCACCGGTACGACGCCGGATGTCGATCCGGGCGAGCACGGCATGATCCACCTGCAATCCTGATTTCGCCGCGGGCGGCGTTGGTTCGACGCCTGCCGCCTGTCTGCGCTGCAGCCAGGCCCGCCAACCGTACCCGGCCAGCGGGCGTAGTCGTTTATCGCGCCGGCGGCAAGTCGGCTTCCGACTGGTTGGCGCCCGTTTCCGGCGTTCCCAGGCCCGTCCCGGTTCCGCCTCCCTGCTGCGCACGGGTATCCAGGGCCCCGCGCGCGCCGCTTTGCACTGCGCTGCCGTCCGCTTCAGACTTGGTTTCCGGCGCAGCCTGCGCGTCGCCGCTTGCCTGGTCCGCAGGCGCTTCAATCTCCCCCGTGCTATGCGTCAGCTGGGCGCCGCCGCTGCCGCCGGTTTCCTGCTGGGTTTCATGGCTTGGTGTGGCACCGGCCTGGCCGCTGGTCGCGCCGCCTATGCCGACGGTAGCCGATGCCGCGTCCTGCGCAGCAGGCCCATTCGAAGTTGTTGCTGCCATGTTGGTCTCCCGATGTTGAATACGCTGATTATGCGCTCGGAAAATTCCCGTAGCCGTCGGTGCGCGCACCGTGCCGCTGTAGGAGAGCGGCCAATCGGTGCGCCTCGCACAGGGCACCGAGAATTTCATTCTGGAATCGAACCAAAGCCAATCTCTTCGTGTATCGTCGCGAATGGAACGAATGACCAGCAGAGGAGAACGCCGATGACAGCCTTGCCACCCCATGCCGCCCGCTTTGCGCACGACACCGGCTCCCCGGCCCATGCCGGGGGCGCGGACAAGGTATTCGACGCCATCGTCATCGGCGCCGGTTTCGGCGGCATCTGCATGGGGGTGGCGCTGCGCCGCGCCGGTGTCAAGAACTTCGTGATCCTCGAAAAAAGCGTTGACGTCGGCGGCGTCTGGCGCGACAACACCTATCCGGGCGCCGCCTGCGACGTGCCTTCGCACCTGTATTCGTTCTCCTTCGCCCCGAACCCGGACTGGTCGCATACCTTCGCCCGCCAGGCGGACATCCACGCCTACCTGCACGATTGCGTGCGCCGCTTTGCTCTCGAGCAGCACATTCGCTGCCGGGCCACGGTCGCCGGCGCATCCTGGATCGAGGCACGCGCCCTCTGGGAAGTGCAACTTGAAAACGGCGAGCGCCTGCTCGCACGCCTGCTGGTGAGCGCCACCGGCTTGCTCGGCCGCCCGGTGCTGCCGCGCCTGCCGGGCATCGACTCATTCGAGGGGCGCGCCTTTCACTCGGCACACTGGGACCATGCCTGCCAGCTGGCCGGCAAGCGCGTCGCCGTGATCGGCACCGGCGCCTCGGCGACCCAGTTCGTGCCGGCAATCGCCGGCGAAACAGGGCGCCTGACCGTCTTCCAGCGCTCGCCGGCCTACCTCAAGGCGCGCGACGATCGTCCCTATGCGCCCTGGCAAAAAACGCTGTTTCGCCGCGTGCCGATCGCGATGCGCCTGCACCGGGGCCTGATCTATGCGCGATACGAGGTCCGGGCGCTGGCATTTACGCGCATGAAAAGCGTCATGCGGCTCGCCGTCGGCAAGCCCTTCCAGCGCATGCTGGCGCGTGAGGTCGGCGATGCCGCCTTGCGTGAGCGCCTGAGCCCCGACTATCCGATCGGCTGCAAGCGCATCCTGCTCTCGGACGATTACCTGTCCGCGTTTGCCCGGCCTTCGGTCAGCCTGATCACCGACCCCATCGAACGCATCACGCCGACCGGTATCGAAACGCGCGGCGGCGTGCAGCACGAAGCCGACGTCATCATCTACGGCACCGGGTTTGCGGCGACTGCGTTCCTGGCGCCGATGGCGATCCGCGGGCGGGGCGGGCTCGAACTGAACGCCGCCTGGCGCGAGGGCGCCGAAGCCTGGCTCGGCATGACGGTACCGGGCTTTCCGAATTTCTTCATGCTGTACGGGCCGAACACCAACCTGGGACATAATTCGATCATCTATATGCTGGAAAGCCAGGTGGAGCACATCATGCGCTGCCGCCACGCGATGCAGGCCGCAGGGGCCGCTTCGGTCGAGGTCGAAGCGGTCCCGCACGAACGCTTCAATGCGCGCTTGCGCCGGCGCCTGGCCGGCGCCGTCTGGCAAAACTGCAGCAGCTGGTACCTCGACCGCCATGGGCGCAACAGCGCCAACTGGCCCGGCTTTACGTTCGGCTACCGTTTCCTGACGCGCCATGCGAGCCTGCTCGCCTACCGCTTCGCCTCGCCCCTCCCAGGCCCAGCCGGCGGCATTGCCATCGCCGCGCCGCGCGCGCTGCCGGAACGTCTCGCGGCCGCATTCCAGCGCGCTTTCCTACGCACCTGCTTCAAGCCCCTCATCGGGCCGCCCTTCAGTGCGCGCACCCAGCGCCGCGTCGTCGATCTGCTGGCGCCGCTGATGCCCGGCGTGCGCGGCGTCGCTTACCGCCAGCTGCATGTGCAGGCACTGCCGGTCGAAGTCGTGCGCATTGCCGGCGCCGAGACCAACACCGACGCGGGCGCCATCCTGTACCTGCACGGCGGCGCTTTCTGCCTCGGCAGCCCGGTTACCCACCGCAGCATCACCTCGCGCATGGCGCGCGCGGCGCGCCTGCCAGTCTGGGTACCCGACTACCGCCTGGCGCCCGAGCACCCTTATCCGGCGGCGCTGGACGACGCGCTTGCCTGCTACGACGCCATGCTCGCGTCCGGCCTCGCCGCGCGGCGCATCGTGCTGGCCGGCGACTCGGCCGGCGCATCGCTGGCGCTGGCGCTCGCCATCCGCCTGCGCGAACGCGGCGCGCCGCTGCCCGCCGCGCTGGCGCTGGTGTCCCCAGTCACGCGCATGACGCCGACGCCTGCGGACGCCGAGCCGGACGGCGCCATCGATCCGATGGTGCGCGCTTCCTGGGCGCGCCAGGGCATTGCATGGTATGCCTGCCCGCCGGAGGTCGACGCCCATCACCCGCTGCGCTGCGACCTGGCAGGCTTGCCGCCGATGCTGCTGCAGGCGGGCGAGGAGGAAATCCTGCTGCCCGGCGTGATGCAGCTGGCCGAACACGCGGCCGCCTGCGGCGTTCCCTGCCGCTTCGAGCTGCACCGGGGCCGCTGGCATGTGTTTCACCTGCAAGCCTTTTACCTGCGCTCGGCAGGCAACGCGATCGGCGCGCTTGCCCAGTTCGCCCGCGAGCACGTGCTGGCGCAGGCCACGGCGGCGCTGCCGGAACACAGCCGGTCTCCCTGAGCCCGGTCGCCAGGATCTTTCCCATGTTCTACGCCAGCGCCGCCGTCCTGGTCCTCGCCGCCCACCTGGCGTTTGTGCTGTTCGTCGTGTTCGGCGCCTGCCTGGTGCGGCGCTGGCCGCGCCTGCTCTGGCTGCACCTGCCGGCGGCCGCCTGGGGCGTGTTCATCGAAGTGAGCGGGCGCGGCTGTCCCTTGACCTTGCTGGAAAACGGACTGCGCCTGCGCGCCGGCCTCGACGGCTACGGCGAAGGCTTCCTCGAACACTATCTGTTGTGGCTCCTGTATCCCGGCGGCCTGACGCGCGAGGTCCAGTTCGGTCTCGCCGGCGTCGTCCTCACCATCAACGTGTTGCTCTACGCCTGGGTCTGGCGTGCACATGTCACGGCGCCGCGCTAACCGGCGCGCAGGCCGGAACGGGCGCAGCCCGCTGTGCATAATTCCACGCAAGGGGCAAGCGAATCCTGGCGGGCGCGCGAAAAAGCAGGAATGGAGCGCTGCAGCATGGCCAGCGCTTGCTCAACAGGGGTTGCCGGAGCAATAATGCGGATGTGCTGGCTTATTGTTATTACTTTTCGTTCGCATCTTGATTAAGCGCATGCGAACGTAGTGGGTCGATCGGCGCCCGGCGGCATCGCGGGCGCTTTTCCATTGGGCGGTCTGCGTACCTGATCCCGTCCTGGCGGGGGGAGGGCGCGCGCACGCGTAGCAGGGGCCGGCGAACGACAGCTGGGCGGCAGGAAAGCGGGAAAGACCCCTGGCACGAACCAGGGGCTTTGCGACAGGAGATAGATTATGAAAAACAGGAGAACACGCAGTGAGTATTTTTAGGAAGAAAAATCTCGATACCATGGTCGCGGACAGCCGCGCCCCGGGCGGGCTGAAGAAGGTCCTCGGACCGATGGACCTGATCCTGATGGGTATCGGGGCAATTGTCGGCACCGGTATCTTCGTGCTGACCGGGACCGGTGCGGTCACGGCCGGCCCGGCGCTGACCCTGTCCTTCATCATCGCCGCCGTGGCCTGCGGCTTTGCCGCGCTGTGCTATGCCGAATTCGCCTCGAGCGTGCCGGTCGCCGGCTCGATCTATACGTATTCGTATGTCACCCTGGGCGAAGGCGTCGCCTGGCTGATCGGCTGGGACTTGCTGCTCGAATACGGCCTGGCCACCTCGACGGTTGCCGTGGGCTGGTCGGGCTATTTCCAGTCGCTGCTCAAGGGCATCGGCATCGTGCTGCCCGAAGCACTGCGCGCCGCCCCGGGCGCGATTCCCGGCGTGGACTCGGTCTTCAACCTGCCGGCCTTCCTGATCATGATCGTCCTGACCTTCATGCTTTCGCTCGGCGTGCGCGAATCGGCACGCGTGAACAACATCATGGTGCTGATCAAGACCGGTGTCGTCCTGCTGTTCATCGTCGTTGGCGTCAACTACGTCAAGCCGGAAAACTGGCAGCCCTTCATGCCCTTTGGCGCCGGTAGCGTCATGAGCGCCGCCGCACTCGTGTTCTTCGCCTTCATCGGCTTCGACGCAGTGACCTCGGCTGCGGAAGAGGTGAAGAATCCGACGCGCGACCTGCCAATCGGCATCATCGGCTCGCTGGCCGTCTGCACGGTGCTGTACGTGGCGGTGTCGGCGATCATGACCGGCATCGTTCCGTTCATGAACTTCAAGGGCGTCGACCACCCGGTCTCGCTGGCCCTGCAATTTGCCGGCCAGGACTGGATTGCCGGCCTCGTCGACCTCGCCGCCATCCTCGGCATGAGCACGGTGATGCTGGTGATGGCCTATGGCCAGACCCGCATCCTGTACGCCATGTCGCGCGACGGCCTGCTGCCGAAGAAACTGTCGAGCGTGCACCCGAAATACGGCACCCCGTTCTTCGCCACCTGGCTGGTCGGCATCGTCTTCGGCCTGATCGCCGCCGTCGTGCCGCTGGGCGTGCTGGCCGAACTGGTCAACATCGGCACGCTGGCCGCATTCTCGCTGGTGTCGCTGGCAGTCATCATCCTGCGCAAGACCCGTCCCGACCTGCCGCGCGCCTTCCGTTGCCCGGGCGTCCCGGTGGTGCCGGCACTGGCCATCATCTTCTGCGTGGTGCTGATGTCCTTCCTGAGCGTCACCACCTGGATCGCTTTCGGCATCTGGCTGCTGCTCGGCCTGGTCGTGTACTTCGGCTATGCGCGCTCGCGCTCGCTGCTGAACAAGCCGGCCTGACCCTGACCCGGCTGCGGCCGGTTCAACATCGAAAAACCTGGCCCGCGGCTTTGCCGCGGCCAGGTTTTTTTACGCTGGTACGGCTCAGGCAGCCGTGGCGACGCCGGCGAACTCGGCCAGGTGCGCGACGCGTGCCCCGAGCGCGGCCATGCGCGCAGTCGCCCGTGCGCCATCTCCCGCTGCCACATCGACGGCGCGCATCGCCTCCGGGACGATCAACACCTCGAAACCGTTGGCGCGGGCGTCGACTACGGTATTGAGGACGCAATAGTCGGTCGCCAGGCCGCAGGCCACGACCCGGCGCACGCCGCGCTCACATAATTGCCGTGCGAGATCGGTTCCGTTGAACGCCGAATAGGCGTCGAGGTCGGCGCTATCGGCTTTCGACACGATCACGGTGCCGACGGGCAGCTTGATCTCTTCGGAAAATTCCGCCCCCGCGGTCCCGGCCACGCAATGCGGCGGCCAGGCCCGCCACGCGCCGCGAACGAGCAGTGGTCCCCGGGATGCCAGTCGCGCGAGGCATAGATGGGCAAACTCAGGCTGCCGGACAGGCCCAGCAGCCGGTTGACCGGCGCGATGACCTCGTCCCCCTGGGGAACGCCGAGCTTGCCGCCAGGAAGAAAATCGACTTGCATGTCGATGACGAGGAGGGCGTCGCCACGAGTGAGCTGGATCGGATTCATGTCTCGTCCCATCGTATCATTGATGGAAACAGGTTAGCACGCGCGGCGCATGGGCACAGCCGGGCCCACATGATATACTGTATAAAAACACAGTATGACATGAAGCCAACATGACCAGGTTCCACCCCATCGATCTCGCGCCACGCCTTGCCAGCCAGGCCGACAAGGCCAGCGGCCGGCTCGACGTCAAGATGTTCCGCGTCGCCGACGATCCAATCACCGAGGCCCAGACCGACGCCGAGATCGCGCGCGAATTCATCGGCAACGGAGAATTGAGTCCGAAATCCATCGCCAACAGCCAGAAGGAACTATTTCGTTTCCTCACCTGGTGCAGGGAAGAAGCGAAGAAGACGCTGTCCCAACTGAACGTCGCCGACCTCAACGCCTACAAGGAATTCCTGCGTAATCCGCCGTTCGACTGGATCTCGACCACCAAATGGCCGCGCAGCGACCCGCGCTACCGTCCATTCACCGGACCCTTGTCCGACCCCAGCCGGCGCCAGGCCATGATTGCCGTCAAGGGTTTGCTGGCCTTTGCCGAACAAACCGGTTACCTGCGGCGCAACCCGGCCGCGCTGGTGCGCAACGTGCGCACGCCTGTCGCCAGCCGCATCACGCGCTACCTCACGCTGGACGCCATCGCGCTGGCTGTGGAAACAGTCTCGCGGCGCGAACCCGATTCGCCGGCGGCCCTGTGCCGGCGCGAGCGCGACCGCTTCCTGCTCATCGCCTTTGCCCATACCGGGGCGCGCCTGAACGAAATCGTCAGCGCGAGCATGGGCGCAATCTATACCGAAGGCAACAACCGCTGGTGGCTCGACGTCATGGGAAAAGGCAACAAGCCGAGGCGCCTGCCCGTTACCGACGACATGCTCGCCGCCTACCGCCAGTACCGCGAAGCCTTCAGCCTGCCGGCGCAGGCCGCGCGCGCCGACCGCATGCCGCTGGTGCTGTCGAGCCGCAGCCGCGCAGTGACCCGCCTGACCGACGAGGCGGCGTCGGAAGCGATCAAGGGCGTCTTTGCCGAAGCGGCGCTGGCTGCCGCCCGCGCCGGCCAGGACGACATCGCGGCGAGCCTGCGCCACGCGTCGGCCCACTGGCTGCGCCACAGCATGCTGACCAACCATGCGAATAATGGCGTGCAGCTGAAGACGCTGCAGGACACCGCGGGACACGCGAATATCGCGACCACGGCGGGTTACCTGCACAAAACCGATAACGAACGGCACGACGAGATCATCGGTTCGGGCGCAGGCAAGAACGATGGCAAGCAAGGCAAGTAGCAGCAAGGCCGCCGGGACCGGGGTCGTCAAAATGATTTTCGCAAAGATAGCCTGATGCGGCGCTCGCGGAACCTGGGCTTTTCGTGGCCAGCGCCGACATCCAGGCGCAGGCAGTTGTCCTTGTTCACCCTGTAATGCAGGTTGACGGAAGTGTTCCAACCCCGGTTGCCGCTGGTTCCCGGAACGTTCAGGATCTCATGCAGCCCTTTGCCGATGCTCGCCTTGGCGCCAAGCCGAACGTCGCGTTCCGTACCCGCGATGCCGCGAATGATTTATGGATCCACGCGAGTATGACCGCTGCCTGACCGATCCCGACTTCGACCCGGGAATGTCGATCGCATAAGCCGGTGCCTGCTGGGAACGACGGCGAATTGGTTCATTTGCCCGCCTCGCAGGAGAATAGGGCGTATCGCCAGGTTGGGAGGGCAAGACAAGGACAGGTGAGAACTGGAGCGCGTGACAGACGGAAGAGGGCGGACACGCTAGCGGCGCGCCTGCCGTAATCAGCGAGCGTGCATGGCGATGCGCCTGAGAAGCCGGGCAGGGCGTCCCGCATCGCCCGGCGAATGCGTCCTCGTGGGCCAGTCCGCCTCCTGCACGCCAGGGCGCACCGAAGGATTTCTTTGAGCAGGCAGGCAGGCTTCCCGCACGGATGCGGGACATGGACATAAAGGTTCTGTCCACGGGTGTCGCAGCCGTTTCCGGAATTGCCGGCAACTTTCCCAGCCAGATTGCATGACGAGGCGGTTCAGGAAATAAATTTTCCTCGATGTCACCAGTACCCATTATTCACATAAAGCGCCCAAGTACCGGCACGCGTAAAACCTTCACACGATCTTATCGAACTCGACATTACGCATTATATTGTCGAGTTTACGCCATGCTGGCTTGTTCAGGCCCGGAATAGGTGCCCCCTGCCAGCCTGAAGCCTGCATTGGCAGGTGCGTGCCTGACTCACGGCGCTTATCAGGGCGTCTCAGCGTCAAGCACGCCTTGCAACCGCGCCTTGCACGGTCATGGAGACGCCTGCAGACTCCAGCGGCCGGCGTTTGCCGCTCCCTGCGAGCTCGTCGCCCGTGGTGCCGGCGCCACGGCCGGCAGGCCCGCAGGCCCGGCGTAGCGTCCGCCTGTTCATCGCTGGATCGGCACTCTTGATCGCAAATCTGTATCGGCAATCCCACACGGCAGCTGAAACGCGCGCCCGGCGCGTTCATGACCGGGCGCTGCACTTGCGCAGCGTCCAGCGCGATGTCGTGAGTGTCTCGAAAGCCGGCATGCCGTGCGGCTGGCCCGGCACGCACGAGGCGGCAGGCTGGTACGCGTGCGGATCCGGCATGGCGGTCGCGTCCGAACGTCGAGGCGATCGATTACGGCAATACCGCCATGGCAGGCGCCGGTAACGGGAACACCATCGCCACGGGAGGGATCAAGGTCCGCGCGGCCTGATGCGGTTGCGCCAGGCGGCGATGCTCGATCCATGCCGCTTTGAAGTTCAGGACGTAACGTTTATTGGCTGTCTCACTACCTGGTTCTGACTGCCCACCGGCCGGGCAGGTAGCGATGGGCGACGTGCCAAAGGTCGCATTTGACATAATATAGATTATGCGAAGGCCGTGTAGTTTTTTTCCTGTTGCGTTACGCCATGTTTTTAGTGCAACATCCCTTTAACTTTATGCAGTATTACCGTTGCAAATTCACATGCTAACCAAAATACCCCACTTCGGCTACGTGCTTACAGACTCGAACTTCATGCCTAGGTATTGGGCGGCTGCGTGGACCTTACTCGTTGGCGGCTCCCTTGCAGAGTCAACCCTTAAACGGCGCCTCTCGCATATCGAGGCCTTTTATGCGCACGCGGAAGATGATCGCCCAGCTAGTCACCTGGACGATGTCTTAGGGAGCCAAGACTTTTCGACTATGGAAGAGCTTCTGGAGTCGTACTTCGTCACTCTCACAAACGTTCCGGTCGTAAAATCGAGCACGGAGCAACGCTGGCGCGACGCTTTAGCGTTTGTTCGCGATATATCCGAAAGGTTGACACGATCCCCAGAGCTCGGTGGCAGATTTGGAGATGTACTTGCCAGGCTTGAAAGACTAGATCGCCTCTACGGCCAGCTTAGAATTGCCAAGAGAAGAAATGTGAGCTTTGTCCGAGCGCTGCCTGCAGCCGTCTTAACAGAACTTTTCGATCTCGTATTGCCTGGCAGTGAACTAAATCCCTTTAAGTCACAGGAAACGCAGTGGCGCGTCTACTGTGCATTTCTGCTATTACTAAATCAAGGCCTGCGCCGTGGTGAAGCATTATCGTTGCGAGCAGACTTCCTCAAGACCGAGCGGACGGCGACCGGGCGGCAGTTTTGGCTGAACGTGCAAAGTATCGAGAGCGAAGACGATCCCCGCCATTCCATCCCAAGTATTAAAACTCTGTCCTCCATTCGACAGATTCCAGTTAGCTCGATTATTGCGGAAGCGTTTTACACATATATTGAGAACTATCGGGGACGGCAGGACCACCCTTTTTTCCTAAGTAGCATGAGGAAACAGCCACTGTCGGCTGAGGGAATGAACCACTTCTTTAAAATCCTGACAAACTCACTAACGCCAGCGAGCTTAAAAATACTACGTGAGCGAACAGGAATGGCAACAATTTCACCGCACGACCTACGCCATACTGCCGCCGTGGTGCGAATGAAACAACTTTTATCAAGAGGAGACTCGATGCCTGAAGCGTTACAGAAACTGCGGAGTTACTTTGGATGGTCGCGAACATCATCAATGCCGCAGCTCTATGCTAAAGCAGCGTTCGAGGAGCGACTTGCGACGGTTTGGAACGATGACTTTGACGATCGTGTGGCAATGATCTTGGAGTTGCCACAATGAACAGCCAGCTTTCGCTTTCTCTCGAAAACGACCAACCGCGAATGCTTCAAGTAGCAGTCCCCACCCTCCCCCGAGCTGTTCGTTATGTGGACGACTACACTGACCAGGATCATACCGTGGCTGATCCATCGGCTACCACATGGCGCGTATCAAACAACGGCGCCCAAGCCAATTTGAGATTCGACCGGTATAAAACAGATCTAAATCTTCAGCGCCTAATTCAGGCTTTTGCTGCTGACTCTATGACCCGCAGTGCCGCACCAACCGCTCGACTCTATATCGATAGTCTTGCCAATGTTGATTTAGAGGACATTATCAATCTGGTCGAATGCGCCCCTGAAAACTCGCGCACCGTGTGGGACTCGTTAAGGGCCAAAATTCGTAGATCCGAGCCCTTTTCGGCATTGAAGGCTCTGCTGAAATTCGTGGCGGAGCGAAGAATCGGCATGTGGAATCCAAGATACATTACTTTCATATCTTCGTCGCTTCCGATGCCACCTCGCGACAAGTACGCAGCAGTTCGTTCAGGAAACGTGTTTATATCGATTCAGCACGAAGCTGAACTCGTGCGCTGGATTGAAGAGCAAGCGACCGCGGCACCAGCGCTTTCGCTTAATGCTCTGATCGATGCGGCTATGATAATTTGCAGCTATCAATTCGCCATGAGACCAAAGCAAATTGGACTACTTCGCCGTCGCGACTGCCGGGTGATCGATATCGGCGGCGCCGGAGAAACAGTTCATCTCAGCTTTAGGATGATAAAACAGCGCACAGCGATATCCCAGCGGATGCAGCTTGTACGGAAAGTAAAGCGCGAGTGGGCGCCAATTTTCGTCGAAATTCTTAGAAAGACAGATGGTCAAAATGGTGATGTGCACCTGTTTGGGTACGCTGACACCCGGTCAATTTCTAAACGCATCTGCGCACTCCTTTTCGAAATTACGAAAGACGAATGGACGCCAACTGACCTGCGTCATTCAGGAGCGATGCGCTTGGTCGACGCTGGTGCGAGCGCTGAAGAGTTGGCAGAATTCATGGGACATTCAAGTCTTGAGACAGGTATGATCTATTACGATTCCTCGGCCACGCAAGCGCAACGCGTCAACGAGGCATTGGGGATATCCGAAACTTACCGGCACGTTGCGAAGTACGGCACTTCGAACTTCATTTCGCCAGAGGAACTCCGTAGACTCAAGGGTGACGACCAAATTGCTGGCGTACCGCACGGGATCCCAATAGCTGGTATTGGCGCGTGCAAGACCGGACAGCCCGCATGTAAATTTAATCCCGTCACAGCGTGCTACGGGTGTCCTAAATTTATTCCAGTCTCCGATGTTAAAATCCACACAGAAGCTTTGCGAAGCTTCCGGGAAGTGGTGAACTTCTTCCATTCATCGTCGCGTGCTGAGAACGACAATCCCGCCTTTCTTCAATTAAAGCGAACTATATCGGATGTTCAAGGCGTAATCTCTGATTTGGAAGAAAATAATGTCAGATAAACGATTTACTGTCCAAGAAACGCCCTCTCCTCCTGTGCACTTTTTGCGGTATGTCGAACATGGAAAAAATTTGGCGCTACAGGCTTCACTGTCGTGGAAAATTGAATTAGACCAAGACGGCGTCGCGACAGCAGGTTCGGGTTGGGATTTACGAAAATTACTGAACGATGGCAATCCTGCTGGGGCAAAGCTGCGTAGCTTTTGTACCTTTGCAAAGGCAATCGATGAAATGAAGTCTCGTGGTATCCCAACCACCATTTGGACCGAAGGAAAAACCGAAACAGTTTCTGAAAACTGGCAAGACTTAATAAAATCCTACGTCCTTCAGCAGCTCTTAGTGGCCGGATATAGCATCCCTCATGTCTCATCAACCTGCACCGCTCTCCGACTGATGGCGACAGTCACAAATAATAAGGCGCCCTGGCAGCTCACAGCTGACGACTTGGAATTGTGTCTTTCAGTCGCGTTATCTCTCCAGCCTTCGGGACAATCCGCGATCGTTATTAGATCGTTTGTGAAGACGGTTCTTGACGCACACCACTTAATCGACGCTGCTCCAATTTCTCCGCTTCTCCGAACTGGAGGGTTGCGGCAGCCCGGGCAATTCCGTGAGGCTAAGTACCTAAAAAAGAAATCCGAACTTAAGACTGAATTGGAAGCGCGGAAATCGGAAGAGAAACTCCCGGAAATGCGGGCTTTTTGGGAGTTAATGCGCATTGTATTCACCGAAAAGCCTAGGACTTTTTATGATGCGATCCGGTTTGCGCAAGGAAAGTTGCTGACGCTCACTGGTTTGCGGATCGGCGAGATTGCCTTACTGCCGCTGGACTGGAGGCGAACTCAGAACTATCATGATCGGAGTGGTATTCCAGCCGGAGAACATGGAGGTGTGTCGCGCGCACTTCTATTACGCTACTTTGCTGAAAAGCAAGGTAGCAGCAGGAAACAGGTGGGCAATTTATGGGAAAACACGCAATTCGTACCGATGATATTCGAAACAATATTGAGCGATACTTTATTAGAGGTTGAACGTTTAACCGCACCTCTTCGTAGGACACTGAAGGCGCAGTGTGAGACTGGTCGCTTGCTGCCAATGTACCCGGAGGACAGCGTTATTTCCGTTGCTGAGATGTACATGCACATGACGGGCATGGTCCTAACGCGAGATGTTCCACAGTCATTGTCATCACCGTACTTCGAACGCTACCGCAACAGCTATGATCTGAACGAACTTGAGGTACTAATTAATCTACAAACAGATTCTCTATATAAAACTCGCATGGCTCTGTATCAATTCGTTCATCGCCTCCAAAAGGATGGGATGAGATTTTACACACATGGCGGGGCGGCCTATGTTTTTAGTGGTCCGTCCAACGCTTATCTAAAGGTCAGAGAAGTAGAAGCGTACATCCGAGCGAAAACGCCCACGAAAGTCTCAGATATGACTGCATTCCGGCTGGAGAATGGTAAAGTCGTTCAACCTTGGGAGATGCTCTTTCTGCTGCCTAAACGCGCACTTGCCGAAGGGCGGGAAAACATACCGTGTC
Organism: Massilia sp.; assembly: GCA_031398335.1. Lineage (GTDB taxonomy): Bacteria > Pseudomonadota > Gammaproteobacteria > Burkholderiales > Burkholderiaceae_D > Telluria. The sequence goes on along the minus strand of JANNNC010000054.1, from coordinate 22,126 downwards.
ATGTAGGAAAGGTACTAGGTGTCGGTGTGGCAACGCCGGAAATCCTTTCGCTCAGTCTTTCGGCCGATCGAATTCACGCCGCTCCGACGTTGTTCGAGACATATGGTGAAACCGAGCTCGATAGGCGACAGATACTACTGCCCCATAGCCTGCGACATTTACAGAACACAGAACTATTCCGTCTTGGCATTGCAGACACGATAATCACCAAGCGTTTTAACCGGCGAAGCGTTGCGCAAAGCTACGAATATGATCACCGTAGTCTGCAGGAGGAACTCGAGCAAATAACACTGCCTGATGAATGGGAAACCTACCTCGGACCTAAGGCTGGGAATGTCGCAAAAATGATTAAAGCAGGACGTGCAAATGGACCGCTTATTAAAGATTTTAAGCGGATTCAGGCAGCGGAAGGCGACGACGCCGCTTATTTGTTCTTGAAAGCAGAAGCCGATGGCTTCCATGCGACGCCGTACGGTCATTGTATTAATTCGTTTACGGTCGATCCTTGTCCAACCCACCTGGAATGCTTCAATGGGTGTATTCACCTGTCTGCGACAGATCTTCCTGAGAACCGCAAAAATCTGATAGTTCTTGAGAAAAAGTTTAAGGATGCCTTAGAATTGATCCGCGCGAGAGAATCCAGTTCGGTCGGCCGGGAAAATCAGATACGCCATGCCGAAGTTCGCTTGTCGAACATTGCGCGACTTTTAGTAACGGCTCCAGGCGAACAGGTTTTCCCAGCGGGTCAAGATCTCTCGTTAAAAGCCGGTCCGAAGAGTGTACTTAATGGCGCGTAAAACTCAAGACCCAGATAATTCCGAATTGCACGGCGTACTCGTGACTCTCCTGGAGGACAACGTAGATATCACAGCGAGAGAAGTCGCACGCCGTCACAGCTCGTTTTCTAGTGCGTCGACAATTACCCGGCAGCCGGAGCGGAGAGTTCTCTTAGAGCAGTACCAAGAGCGACAGACCCAGATGCGGGCTTGGCAGAACCGTGTGGGCAAGAAGTCGAAAGAACAGATTGCTGACGTTTTGACTGTTCAGGAAGCGAAAATCGATAAGTTGGACAAATCTGTTCGAGCTCTTGTAGCTGGCCATGTTGCGCTTATTGCAGCGGTTGCCCAAGTTGGTGGGATGAGCAAGCTATCTAAATTTTACGCAAGCTTTCGCGATGTTCGAATTCAGTTATCCGAACTCGGAGCCCTTCCACACGACTCCATAGCACCCGAACCGAGCAATTTATCCGATTTTCGGACTGCGCCCAAACCAACCGATTAGCATCTATGGCATTCGGCTGGATGTTGACTCAGGAATGGGATCTAGGTGGGAGACGGGCGCCGTTTTCCTACGAGCACTACGGATCAGTATCGACCGCGTCGCAATCAAAGTATTGGTCGAAGCTACGGCCAGTGAACACCGGGCTGCAAAAAAATACTTGTCATGCTCCGGTTTCTGATGAATGGTAGAGCCTGTCTTAGCCGCGTTGTACGCGAAGACGTTAGCAGCAGTGTTAGCTTACGAAACGTTGAGCGTCTTCGGATGCACCGCCGAAGTTTCGAACCGAAGCGTCGCCTGTCTCTAGCATCCTGCAGCGGCAAGAATTTCCGACGGGCGAGTTTGCAGTGCGGCGCATATGCGAATGAGGTTTAAAAGGCTGACGTTCCGCTCACCCCGCTCTATCTTGCCCATATGACTCCTATCAATATCTGCTGAGTAGGCAAGTGCCTCTTGAGAGATACCTTGGAGACGGCGGCATGCTCGAATCGCAGTACCGATCGCAAGAAGTCGCTGCGCGTTGTCATTTTCACCACCAAGTCTCATACCCGGATGATCGTAGAATAAGGCAGAATAGGCCACGGCATCTACGCCTCATCACCTAACGAGGGTCTTTCATGCACTCAGAAAACAATGATTTGGATCAGCTAAAGCGAGACGTTCTCGACCACTCGCCAGCGGCCGCCCTGCCGTTAAACCTCTCCGATCGATGGCTCGATGCCGCGCTACACAGTGTTGAGCGGGTTATTAATCCGGACGACGATACTGATTCAGATTCGGTGCGCATTCCACTGAACATGGTCCTGCATCTTCTAAACTTACAAATGTCGACTGAACCATTGGAAATGTCAGATGAAGAGCTTTTCCACTGCATTAAACTTTACCGATTTGAGCTGGCCATGGAAAAGCTTCGGCGGTGGGGCGTGTGCTTAACCCCACCGGCTACGGAAGTCACCATCTTTACGCGCGTCGCATTTGGAGAACTTTGATGGAGAAAGCGAACTGCAGAGTTCCTAGTTATGCAATGCGTCTGAAACTATATCGGAGTGACTGGCGGTCTCCGCGCGAATCTCTCACGACAAAATTTGACATAACCGGAATTGTTGCACTATGGTCGTGGGGACGAATCAGGATTCGTTACAACTTGGGTCAAGTTCTCGTTCCGGGACGCTCAAAAATTAGGAGAACGTATGGGTTCGACTAAAGAGGAGCGCCGATTACGCGTCGCTAACATGCGTGCCAACTTTGCTCAGGAAGGTGGTGCTCCTGACGCTCAGCACGAAGCGCTGTTGGAACGCTACATTGAAGGTACTGCTACGCTGGCTGACCTGTACGATCATGCTCGAGAGTATTTATATACTTATCAAGAGCGAGAACGCCTGCGGCTGAATAAAGCGGTGGCGGATATCGAATTTCAGCAGCTTCGCGAACAATACGATGTTGGCAGGAAGGCTTACAGTAGAGAGCAAGAACACAAAAATGATGAGCGGAGAGGTATGAGCGCAGAGGAACGCGAGCGGCACGAAACGATCGACTCGGCGCGCGCTAACGTAGAACTCTCAGGCTTTAAGGTTAGTAACGCGGCATGGCGCGATTCCCTACGCTACGCCAACGGTGAAATCAGCATTGAAGAATACCTCGCGCTTAGAGCCGAGTAGTTGAGGTGGTGGACGTGGTGGATGCCGTCATCTTGGCGTCGCCAATCATGGGGCACATGCCCATCGGCTGGATCACAATTGTGCCCTTGTATCAGTCCGTCTATGAACACGGCCACCATTTTAGCGCCCGGACTGCAGCGGTGTACGTACTCCATAGGGCGAAATTGTGTAAACACGCAAAGCGAATGGTGCGCGGCGACACCCGACCTCTCAAAACCCTCGCTGAGGCGTTGTCTCGAGGTCGGGAATGGCGACGAGACTTTTTAAAACATGCAATTCTGGCGTTCTAACACAGCCTGAGACGGGAGCGGACACTACAACAGGTCGGCATACGGGCCAGGCTGCATGAAACGGCGCTCTAGTCACATTTCTTGCCACCGCTGTAGCATTCCCACCGGTCCGAAGACGTCGTATCGACCGTTTAGCCATCCGAGCTTGCCAGCGAATCCGCCTACGTCAGCGTTTTTAGCCTGGGCCAGAAGCGATCGAGTACCAATTGGCATCGATGACCCAGAGTGTCCGGCACACTGTCTCCTACTAAATATTGCCTCGTTTTAATTCTCATTCAAGAATATGTTTCCGACGGAGTGCTTCGACTTTCATTCGGCTAACTCGGTTTTTTTCGTGGTGTGGTTGGCCCAGACTTTTTTCTACATGAGATATCGATAGGACGCTTATCAGTTCAAACGCCGGGGATACCATAAAGACGTTAAACGGCGTTTCGAAGCAGCTGCGGGAATCGTATATGCCATGCGATAGGAAGCGTCTGCGCAACGAGTAGTTGGAACATCGACCACTTTCCTAGGGGTATGTTCATGGGCCACCTATCGTCAGCTCGTGCAACTCGTACGAGCAGCAAAAGCCTATGGCGTTGCTCGTACTCGACGCTGCAAAAATTTTTTTTCTCGTCGATTTTCATACTGGCTCTTTTTGGCTGTAATAGTAGTTCAGATGACCCGTCCGCATCGCCGGCTCTGCCGCCGTCCCCTCCCGGAGGCCAGGTAGGTCCTCCGGTAACCTCCTCAGCTATTCCATTGATCAGCACTGTCGTCTCAATTGCACCGACGATTCCAGAAACGGTCCAGCGCTCTATTTCGCAATACGATTCTGTGCTCACGACATCAAAGGTTGGCGAACCGCTGCTGATACCGACGAGCGGCGGAAAGGGAGACACGCTCGTGTTAGCTTCCGACGGAGAACAGAATGTGCGCTTAGCGGCCATGACGGCAGGGCCCACCACTGCGCTTAACGCGGAGACGACGACCCATGCGATGGTGCGAGTGTTGCTGGGAGCAGTACCGAACGGCAGATCGGTTGCAGAACTCGACGCCGCCATCAGAAGTGCTGCATCGTTCGCTCCGCTCGTCGATATAGTGGCGAGCGAGATTGCTCGCGGAGGATCGCCCATGACTAGTGGAGCGACAGTACCGCTCGCTCTAGACGTAGTTGAGCAGGCTATGTCGCAGCTTATGGCATCATCTGTTGCAATTCAGGTTACAGAGGGAAGTGGCACGAAGCTGCTCGCGATATCGGCCAGTCGGGCTGCCGATCTTAATCCGCCCTACCTATTAGTTGGTACGAAGGCCACCGGTATTCTTATAACGGACGGCGGTGTGGTGGTCCGCAACACGCTTCCGATGGTATGGAGCGCGAATACTTCAGCAGACTCTACAGTTGTCCAGCTACCGGCCGCGTCCGTGCAAAGTACTCTGACCCTAGCGGGGCTGAATTTAGTCGGCCGCGAGGGAGCGCTCGCGAACTTCCTCTCAGGTATCGAAACTAAGACTTTAAAGAACAACCAAGGCAAGGCTTTCGATTTGAGTGTATTTCAGGACGAAAAATCGAGGAGCGACAACACCAAGGAGCTAATCATCGACGTCATGAGCTATGTTCTGACGCTCATGGCGGCCGATCCATTAATAAAAGATGACTGCGTAGCGAAGTTCGTCAATGCAACTTACAAGCCGGAAGAGGCTGCGGCGGTCTACCAGTCTGCCTCAGCAGAAAGTTTGCGAAATTATGTAATTGCCATCGCGAAGTCGTCCTCGGTCGGCCTAGCGAAAACCTGCCTGAATATATTTATCCCGACACCCTCGGCGTTAGCTGAACAGGTCATCAAGTCAATATTTAGTATTCCAGGCAAAGTTGTTACTAATTACATTGGTCTCGGCGGAAAGGCGACGGCGATTGCTTTTTATTCAAATACCCCGAAGACAACTGTCGGGGTTTGCGAAACCCCTGGGTTGTTGTTCGGCTTCAATCTCGTCAATTGCGCTGTGAAGTTCGAAGTCGATCCGGTAACGATGGCGCCTGGTGCCGAAACGGTACTAGCTATACGGGCGCTCGACCGGGGCGGCAAGCAGACCGCGGTATCGACGGGCCTGTCCATTACGGCGCCTTCGAATGCGGGTTATGTTGCGATCGACGAAAGCAACCGCATTGTTCGGTCGCTCAAAAAGGGGACGGCCGAGATCATCATCGAGGACAAGGAAGTGGGCGTCCGAACTACAGTGACGGTCGAAGTGGTCGAGCCGGTCTTGAACCCGGTTACAGCCCACGTAGAGGTCGGCGAAACGGCTGCATTCTTCGTAAGGGGCCCTTCCGGCGCATCCATCGTCCTTCCTCGATCAGGTATGGAGCCACGATCCGCGGACAGCGCAGTGGCAGAGTTCAATCTGCCCGCCAGCCTGCTGCTCGGCGGAGGAGGCACCGCATTTACGGCAAAGAGTGGCGGTCAAACCACGGTTTCAGTCAGCCATCCGTCATGGGCGACGATACCCTCGGCGACACTCATTGTCGGCGCCATGCCATTGCCAAGCACTTATAAGGTCACCATTGATACATTCTCTTGCAAGGCTGTCTACTACGACAGTAGTACTGCAAGCGCTTGTTCAACTCCCTCGGAGTCGTGCAGAGAAAACGGTTACCTAGTCAAGGCAGCCGGAACAGCGTTCGGAGACGTCGGTTCACCGTTGGCATTTAGCGAACAGTCGCCTCCTCTAGTTGGCACACGTCTTACGCATGGAACAGTAGATTTGAGGTGTGATGCGTGGACGGGAGATGGCACCGGTTCGCGATTTCCATACGATTCTCTTGTACCGGGCGGATCAACTGCACTGTACCCGAACCAGTCTTGCTCACGAACCGTCAACAATCCCAAGGATGTCCGTTGGGAAGTAGCATGGACGAGGCCCGTCGATAGGTTTGACCCTTCGCAAGGCTTGACGATTGCCGTGGTTCCCCCAGGTCTTGTGCAGTTGTGTACAGGATGCACCAACCCTATTGGCATTGGAGCTGACTTTGCGGCAGCCAAAACTACTGTTTGCACAAAGTAAAGCGTATTAACGTAACGAGGGACTGGCGGGGCCGGCCAACTTGGATTGGATCGCGCCAGTCGTTGCCGCTCTCACCAAGTTAACGGCTCCCGCGTCTCAACAAAAATCGATCAAATCACTGGAAAAATCGAATGATCTGATCAACCTCCAAATGCGTCGTTAGACGCTACCAGCTGACCGTGTGCGAATTCAGGAGGCAACCCAGGTCCTGTCCCTGAACCACCATTCATAAAAATTTTTTCGTTCAGGAGGTACAGCTGCTCTCTGATGTCGTCTTTCGGCGAGAATCCGTACGCCTCTCGGACAACCTTATCTAGCTCCAGATGAGCCGAGCGCAGCGGATTCGCGCCAGGAAGATCAAATGTTGAGTATAAGTTTCGTAGCCCTCCACTAATTGTCTTTAAGGCTTCATCACGTACTGTTCGAACATTTGTACCTGCAACCGCCACAGCAGTAATCTGCTTCAAGCTCGGAGTTTGAGGCCAAGGAAAAGTATCGAAGATCGAATCCGAGGAGTACCGGGGGTCTGCTTTCATATTTGAGCACTTAGCGTGAAACCACTCATAGTGCATTGCAGATTGCAGTATTCCAAAACTGTAATCATCGGATAAACAGAAGACCTGTAACGCGTCTCCAGGTTGTATCGACCCATCGACAAAAAAGAAGATCGGGCGTTTTGTAACCCTTGAGCAGGCGATATATCTCTTGAGCGGCGCGAGACTACGTAACATCTCCGCTCTTCCCCACGATAGCTGCCACCAGCGTTCGAGAAACTGACGATGATGCGGTCGCATCATACCAGCGTCATCTTTTCCTTTCTCTGCAGCGGATATACGGTCCGGCAAAATACAATCTTCCACCCGCTTGAATGCTACTGGAAAACCTTTCGCTTCCAAAATTGTACGTTTCTCAAAATTTAGGAGGTAACGGCGTTGTGTTACACCGCCTAATACCTCATCTCCAACGAGATATGGCACCGCTATCAACAATTCTGAAGGTGGCAAAGCAGATCGTTCGGATTCGGACAGGACAAATGCTTTGTGGCCTGGAGTGATCCCCTGAAATGCGATTGGAGGGTCGATGTTGCAACTGAGCCGTGCAGCCGCACTAATATCCAGATGATCCGATAAGCTGGAGTTGATATTATCAACCTCGCGCATGTCGAGCTCGAATTTGTTCAGGCTGCCGGTTTTTTTGCTGTCCGCTTTTAGAGGCGTTCCCTTTTTATGCTCAAACCACAAACGACGAACCTTCGGAATTAACTCTGCCTCCTTGGTTTTCATCCAATTTACAATTGATACGTGTACAGCGGCCTCTCCCGACCATGGTTGATTTTGAACCGCGTCAATGATAGTTCCGGAACTCGCAATGTGATCAAGTCCCCCAATTCGACTTGCATTGTTCCTGATGTTCTGAGTACCAACCAATCCGGCGCGCCCCGCTTCCCAGTCAGTGCTTGTAGTCGACGTTAGGTGACGCTCCGCCCGCCATATCCAGTAAACGCACAAATCAGCCATCCCGGGTACTTCTGGATAGGCTTTTCTAAGACGGCGGACGTACTCGACACCTTGCTTCGGCTTTAGTAATTTAGCGCCCAGGAATGGAGGATTCCCTACGATAACGCTAGCCTCCGGCCAGACCGTGTGCCCTCCTTCTGGATTCAATAACGCATCTGCAGCTTTAAAATTTTCGTCCAAATTGTCTAGAGGAAGTGCTTGTTCTTGTATATGTAGCTCATCAATGGCTAGCTTGTGCGCCAACATCATTGTAACTTTTGCTAGCTCTACAGCGAATGGATTTACATCGATGCCAAAGAAATTCCTGGTCGACAAAAATCCCATCGGCCTTTGAGAAGCATCGATACTTTTATAAGCGCCCATGCGTTCGTATATACGGGCCTCCAGCCTTTTTAACTCCCGGTACGATATATATAGGAAGTTTCCTGAGCCGCAGGCGGGATCGAGGACTTTAAAATTTTCGATCTTGAGAAGCAATCGGTCGAGCTCCGATAATGTCTTCGCAGACTCAATCTTCTGAGTCCATGGCTCGACGATAGTCGGACCAACCACTTTCATGATGTCGAGGGGACTAGTGTAATGTGCGCCGAAAGCGCGGCGCTCGTCAGCATCCATACTGTGTTCGAAAATTACGCCGAAAATTTCCGGCCTCACCTTCGACCAATTGAATTTTGCCGCTTCACGTAGGAACACGATTTCATTCATCTCCAGCTCGATGTGCGCAGGGGACGCGAAAAGGCCGCCGTTAAAGTATGGAATCCCTATAAATCTTCCGCCTGGCGTGTTCCCAGGAGTGTTCATCTCAGCAAATAAACGACCGATAAGATCATAGGACGTTTCAGGTGATTTGCAGTCCTCAAGCAGTCTAGCGAAGAAGTATTTTTCGATAAGTCCTATGTCCTCGGCGAAGAGTGCCATCAAACACTGTAGTGAAAAGCGTTGCGCTAGTCCACGATCTACACCTCGACTAATTAGAGACTTAAACAATTGAGCGAGTTTGTCTGCAGCTTGGCGCGTAACCGTTTCCTGATGGTTTCCAAAAACTGGCTCAATAGGTTGAGGAAGAAGAAAAGTAAGCGGTCCAAATCGATGCGGCAATTCATCAAGCTTCACAATATCGACGGGGGAATCCATTTGCGAGCTAAAGTCGTAAATCCAAAATTCGTCAAAATTGCAAAGGATCACCATGCTTGGGCGGCCTGGTACAATCCGAGTCCAATATGTAAAAGCTTGCGAGTAATGCTTCGCTAGGTTTTCACCACGCTTTTTCATTTCGATAAGAACAACTGGACGCCAGACTAGATCCGCGAAACTAGTCTTATTTTTTTCATTTTTGATACGGGTTTCGCAAGTTGCCCCCGCTTCTTTGAATCCCGCATGGCCAAATGCACGAAAGAATTGGTCTAAGAATATTTGCGCCTCACCTTTTTCGTCACCCGAAATGTGAATCTTGCACCACTGCACGAATGTTGTGAGGCGATCCTGAAGTTCTGTCGTCATTTTAAAAGTCAAGTATTGGATGCTAGCGATAAAGCATTGCGTAAGTGTTTACTTACAGAATTTTCTAACGACGCCGCGTGGCGTGATTGCTCTGCATCGTGGACGTTTAGACGTCGGCATCAGCCTCACGCTCTTCGCGCCTATGATGTAGATCGTTAATGAACATTATGTTCGAAAACATAACATGCCATATTGCCTCGATTTGAAGGAGCGATAGCACTGTAACCAGGGAGACAGCCACGCTTTTGAAAAGCGGGATGTTATCCGAATAAATACTCTGCTTATATAATAGAACCTTGAGCAAATATATCAGCATTATCGACAAAACTATTATGGCAGATTTTAATACGCTGCCGACAATCGCTTCTAGTCTCTTCGTCTCCTCGAGAGATTCGGAAAAATCAACCGTTCTAATCGTTTCAGGGTTAACGATTCGGCTTAAAGCATTCGGATAGAGAAACGCGATCCAAATCCCCATGAGGGTAAAAACCATTCCCGAAGCATTAAGCAGAACGTTTGAGTATTCCTTAAAGTCATCATACGAATAATCGACGCAAAAGAAATACGCCAAGCAACTCAGCCCTATCGCCAACGCAATATATACTGCGATTTTCGTTAACATCATTTTTATCCGTTATTGCCGGCCGCCTGGAGTGTCGTCCTGGCCTGGGAGCTCGCCTTGATAAGCGGGGCTAAATATCGCTGACGTTTCTTTAACAGTTCTCCGAGCAAAAATTCAGCTTTTAACACCCCTGTCGGTTTATCCGCTAGAACAACCTCGTCCTTCAGTCTATATTTGTCAACCCAAGTGATTCCAGAATCGCCATAAAAACCGACGTTATCCCACCCTCCGGATTTCCGACTTTCTTTCGCGTATTCCTCGATAATTTCTTTAATTTGCTTTACCGTCGGCTTCGCTTCGGCTCGAATTTCGATCTGCCTTTGCTTAGACTTTGGTTTCGCAGAAACAAATGGCATACTAGTGTTGAACCGTTTGATCCAATCAGCACGCTCATCTTTAGCGCGAACCTGAATTGTTTCGCGTCGAACAATGTGAGTAACGGTCTGAGCGAATTTTTGTAGCTCTACACTATTAGTATCTAAACTACGCAGACTGACCTCAAACCTATAAGCGAATCGATACTTGTTTTCACCTTCCGAGTGCGAAATGCGCACAAAGCCCCGCTCGGTGGTTTCCTTGACGCGGCCTGGATGGTCGATGCGGTTGTTAATACACCCGGCGACAAAGTCTTGGAAGAGCTGCGAATCGCATACCGAATGGTCGAATTTAATTGACACAACGCTGTCGAGACTAGGAATGATCCAATAATAGCAAGGACGGCCCCAAATTACCTTCTTACCTCGGTGCTGATCAGTATACTGAACAACGTCTCCAGACCCGATTTCAGCGTCTTCTTCGGCTCCCCATATTCCACCAGATCCCTGTGCATCGGATTTCCACAAAACTACCAAAAAATCGCCAGTATCCGGATCTTTGTGGATATCGCGAAGATAGCACTTAGGGCGTGACGATAAGCTGCTAGCATCCCACGGAAGCGTCGTGGACATAGGGCGATTAGTTGCCCACCCTGCAAGTGAATCAAAGGTCTCGATTAACTCGAGTCCATTTGCTTTTTTGTCGCCTTGACGATAAAGTCCGCATTGGCTCACCTTGAAAAAATTCATATTCCCGACATTTAGCATACCTAAATCACTTTACTAAGAATTTTTGACGTGGATACCCACTTTTAAACAATATTATAGTTTGAGGTTACACGAAAAATTTCTAAATGACAACGCATATTGTCGAAGTCAGATGGCAAAGATTGGCGCGCGCTTTTTGGCAGCCTAGCCTAGGCAGGAGTTGAGGGGACGTGCGTGAAAACTTTGCTCATGAGGGGGGCGTTCCTGACCGCCCACGGTTGGCCGTCTACAGGACTCGAAGGTTCCTTGATACTTGCTAATCTCTACAATCACGCTCTGAAGTACCTCTACTCCGTCTAGGAACGAAGACAGCTCCAGCTTAACGTAGAGCGAATTAACCGCGACTTTCAATGTATTGCCGAGCGATAAGAAGGGGTTACGGTGACGTATCGCGATGAGCAGCAACAGGACAACGTCGACGTCAGAGTGTGATAAAAGGGGCGCGGAGCAGCACGAAACGGCGGATTCCGCACTGGCGAACGCCGTGCTTGCAGGGCAAGATTGGCGAAATCTGCCGTGATGCCCTCCGTTGTGCTAGCGTTGTGATTAGACTAGCGGAATTCGCAAACTTAACAGGACCGGACTCCTCGATGCGGCTACCTTGGCGGCTGCGGGTTGAAGTGCTGTAGGATGATGAGACAAGCGTTGCGGTGGAGTTGAGGGCAGCGTATTTTTTATTGCGTCGAAAAGTGTTGCGTTAGGTTCTGAATTGGCGTCCGCGGATGTTGCGTTACCATACCCCGATTACGCGACGTAGACGACGGATCGCTGAAAGCAACAGTATCGACACAGAAATCGTCGATTTCCTGGGGCTTAGATGCGCCGTTCCACCAACGTCTGACAACGTTACTTCCGGACGTGCAGAAGCTGGACTCGCACTCTAGCTTAGAGGATGCTGCAGCAAGCCGTAACCTCACACCTTTGACATGCCGTGGCTTCAATCCTCATACTTGCGCCCGTGCGCAGCCAGGAAATGGTCAAAACCGATAGCTTGGAGTCGGTCGATCCAGCGATCGGCAAGTTGCTCGGCATAGCCGCGTTCGAGAGCTGCCTCGTGCATCAGGTGGTATTCCATTCGCAAGGTTGTCGGAAAGATCCCCTGGTCGTCAGTATTGATCGATACCGCGATCTGCTTCTTGCGCAACGAAAAAAGATTGAATCTCGCGCCTTCTTTTAACTCAGCTTCATCCGGTGGAGCCCAACGGAAAATTGGATGATCGCTGTGCGTGTCGATCTGGCCAATATACACGTTCGAGCTTGGATTGGCCTCGATCGATACGCCCAGGTCGGCGTACCGTTCCAAACAGGCGTCCTGCAAGGCGAGCATGAGCTGCAGGTCCTCCGCATCGTCATGGTCGTGCATTTGGTTCGCCGTGTCCGGGGCTGATGTGTCTTCCAGCAAACGTTGCGCCCGCGACGAATGGCCGTGCCGCGGTTTCGTCAGGCGCACCATCACGACGGGCTTTCCTGACAGTTTCAACGCATCGTTCTCGCGTTTTGCTCGCATAATATAGAGTCCGACGGCGCTCGCCGGGTCCGGGTCGTCCACGCTGTTGCTCAAGACCTGATAATCCGGGGCGCCAACCTTCAGCCTTTCGTGGTCGACCGGCTCTGTGTTCGAGGATGGTAGAACGAGCGTGGGACAGTTGCGCCGTAACTCCCAAGCGTCGTACAGTGCCCGGCAGGCTGGCTTGAAAGGCTGGGGACTGTCAGCGCGCCAGGAGACGTGTTGCACGAAGCGTTCGATGCGCTTGGCCAGCCGGGAGCGGACACGGTTTGCCAATGCAAGATCATGCTCGTCGGCGAGCTTTCCTGCCTCGTGCCACGCCCATACCAGATTGTCCACATGCTCGTCGACCGGTATCACGACAGTCCCGTGACGATCCAACCAGTCATCCGGAGCAATCCCGAGGGCCAGCGCATGTCCGAGCCGGTCGCCCTCTTTCATCCCGCAGAAGACGACGGTTTCGTCGACGTGCCGCAGTCCAGACAATGGGTGCGCATAGTCTTCGCCGGCGTGTATGCTTAAATGTAGGGGCTTTGGAGGCACACATGTCTCCTGCATCAAGTCCTTTCTCCTTTCACGCGCACGTACCCAGCGCAGCATGGGCGCGAAGACCTCGATTGGCCAGCCTGTTTCGTCTCCGGCGACATCCAAGCCCCGAACGAACTCCGCCGGATGATGGCTGTTGCTTGCTGCCGCTCCAGCGGCGCGCAGAGGAAAGCCAAAATTCCATTTGTTACTTGATCCGAGAGTCTCTTTGAGCGTACCGGCTTCCTTCCACAATGCTGCGCGGCGTGCAAAATGCGATTTTCCGGACCGGTTGAAGTGAAGGCAGAAGTGCCAATGATCCAGTGACGAAGTACCAGCATCGCCGTCCTCCGTCTCGTCAGGGGAAAGAAAATGCAGGCGCTCATTCGCTATTCGTGCAAAGTCCGCCGTTACCTTCGTGACGTCCTGGAAGTTGCCCGCCGAAATTTTTATCTCGGCCGTGTCTCCCTTCGAGGCAAAGGTACGATGCACTGCATCCCGGTACGATAGGTTCTGCCATCCTTCGCGGTTCATCGCTTGGTTGCGCAAAGGGGCGAAAGGGTAACCTGTCGTGAACCGCCTGAGGCCGTTGCCATGCATGATTAACTGCCGGCGGAACGCCATGACTTCTGCGATGAACAATACGATGACCGCACGGACCGTTTCCGTGCATGCGATCGACTGGTAGGTCCGCCATAAAAGGATGAACAACCAGGTCCAGGCCTGGTGCATCTTACGGCCGACCACAGCGCTTGCCAACTGGCGCAGCAGCCAGCGGTTATTCAACATATCTTCTTCGACGACAATGCCCTGCTCTTCAGTCGGCCAATCAACCATGGCCTGCTCCATGACCGAGTTGACGTCCTCCAGGCAGGAATCGGCCAGTTGGCGCTCATTTTCCATTAGTGCCCTCGCCTCGTCGCCATCGGTGTTCTTCCACAATCCGATGAGGGCGTTGAGCAACCGTCGAACCCGGCGCAAACGGATGTCGATCAGCGATGGCGGCGATGCCGCCTTCTGGACTCCCACCTTGTCTGCGGCCTCCTTCTTGCGTTTGGGGACGAAATGCAAAAGGATCAATTCGGCGAGCACGATTTCATCGTCGACGATACCGTTAAGATGCGTGTGATTGTCTGCTAATGGGCGGTTGAAATACCGCGGTCCCACATACAGGGTGGTCAGACTGTCGACGGTTTTACGGAGCTCTGTCTGGGTACTCTTCTTTTTGGCGATGGTCCATGCTACCAGCACGGTGGGGTCGAGTTCGGAAATCAGTTCGGCGTACCGCTGCACGTGCTCTTCCTTGAAGCAAACAGTCGAATCACGCCATTCCATGATCTCAAGGAAAGCGGCGTCGAGCGCGGGAAATACCCCTTTGCTGAGGAAGGTTGACGGGCAAAGGCGCTCGGCCATGGATTCGATCTCGTTCAGGCGATGACGCTCCCCCGTTCGCCGGTCCACGTCATGCCGGATCGCACGGCGCAGATCGATCCGGACATCGCTCATTTTCCTTTGAAAATCCGGACTTTTGGTGTCAATGGGACGCTTCAGGCTAGCTAGGTGTGTACTCAGAATCACCCCAACCTCGTCGCCCCCCAACAAGGCCCCGATTGCCCGCTCCGGGACTGCACGCAACAACATTAATGTGCGCTAGCCGGACGACTCTTCAGCGCAGCGATAGCGCGCTTCAGCGTGTTCAGTTCAGGAAGCTCTGGGAAACGCTGCGCTATCTTCTGGTGCAATGTATTGCCGAACCGAGCCGCGTTCATCTTTTGCGGTTTGTCACGCTCAAGGATCTTGACGACGTCGGCAACGGTGACGCGGCGGCGATTTGGGGAGAATCCCAGCGTCGCAAGGAAGTAACCTCGCCCATCTAAAGGCTCCTCCCCGGACGCGATAGACGCCTGTTCACGCCTGACGGCAAAATCGAACAAATCCTGCAGGCGCTTGCGCAGGGGATGCGTGTTCAGGATCCAGGTAACAGGAACGACCTGTTCGCCGTGGATCGCGCCATGTTCCTCCTTGAGCAAGGGCCTGATGTTCTGCGTGTACAGATTATTTTGCTGGAAGTCGCCACGCCGATTGATCAGGTTCACAGTCGACAATTCCAAGGGCAGGGCGAAGATCGGGCCTTTCTCGAAGCTTGCGAGCGCCGCCCAGAACGAGTTGAAGGCCGATATTCCGGACGCCACAACATCGCTGAGGGCTTCTCGGCTCGGCTGTTCGTTGGGCTGTAAGGGACGGGTGAAGAACCTCACTTGGTTCAGCGTCTTATTCAAGGCGCAGTACATAAGCCACGGCGACTGCGACACGCGATGGGCCCCAACCTCACGGCGCCATCCGTTGATTTCTTCCACCAGGATTTCGATCGCGATATCCCGGTCCAACGCTTCGATCCCACCACCTTGGCGCCTGTCCTCCTCATCGGACGAGTGCCGACCGGACACGTCTTCCTCGCTTTCGGAGGCGATGAGCTCATCAAGCTCATCAACCGATAGCTGAGCTGCCTTCGTTCCCGCGACGCCGACGGCGCTATGGAAAGGAGCGGTCGAAAGAATACGATCCAGGTCTTGGGCGGTGAGATCCCTGACGATGCTGGTAATGACAAGTTCAAGAATGCGCCCGCTGCAAATTAGCGTCGCCCGCTTGCTTGGGCTGTAAAAGTTATGGTGCGTGATCAGGTCGGTAAGCAGGCCGGGCAGTTCCGGGGGGAATTCATCGCCATGCTCGTCGGGATCGATGCGCCACCGGTCGGGCACGACTGCGCGTCCAACTTCGGGGCTGGCGAACGGCAGGATTGCCTCATCGGCCAGATTATGCACCCAGGAATCTGGAAGGCGGCCGAACAAGTCGCCCGCCCAATTCAACCTAGCCCGCGATTGGATGTAGCGGAGTTCATGTCGGGCGATTTGTTGAAGCGGAATGAAGAGCGGCGTCGCGAGGACCGATGCCTTGGACGCCGTCTGCCAATGACGGGCCGCCATCAGGACAAGACAGAGTGCGCCCGCATTCGGTTCGAACATGAAGTGGTCGAACAAAGCGGACTGCCATTCTGAAATGGATACCGCGTTTGGCGCAGCCGCCTCCTCGGCGGACGTTGCCGGGCCCCGGGAAGCTAGCGGTGTATCGCCGCGTCGCCGGTGGACAATCCGACGCATCAGGGCCGTCGTGGGATGCGGATCACGCTCGTTCGAAAACGCGCGCTCGAGCGCAGGGATGCCATCGCTCACCCGCGACAATAGCTGTGACAACGCCCGTACCGTAGGAATCGGAATGCGAATGCGGCTATTTTCATGATCGTTGACTGGTCCAGCCAGCAACGCGCGCAGCCAGGCTTCCATATTAGGCAAGGTCAGCCGTTGCGAACCGGTGCGCTCGCGCGGCGTGCCGAGCAGAATATTGTCATCCTGTAGAAAGTCCCGTACCTCGGGCATGCGCAGGCGACGGTGCAGAGGGAGAATCTTGCGGAGGTATTCAAGGGCCAGCGACTCGGCCGTGAACTTAGCTTCCTCATGGAATTTGTCGATATCCTTGCTGAGGCGCCGGAACGCATCCCGCCACGTGACGTCGCGGTAAAGGTTGAGGTCGCCACATACGATAGGAAGCAGGACGGGACTGGCCAGATAGCGACGCACCACCTCCAGATTTTCAAAGGCGCGGTGCAGCGTCGTGTCCACATCGTCGATCGGCAGTATCAAAATGCGCTTGTTGAGCAATTTCGCGGCCTTGGCGAAAAAATCGTGGACTGCGCCCGCGAGCTCTTGCGCCCCCAGAAAGGAACGGAGGCGGTCCAGCCCAACGCCCTCGCCTTGCGTTTCCTTGCCAGCAAGCGCTTTCCCCAGATCTTGCAAGCTGTCATAGAGCGCTTGCCAGCGTGTCGGGTCCCTTTCCCGTCCGGACTGCACTTCCTTGTCGCCCAACACGGCGGCGACCACCACGTTCAAGAACAGGTCATCGTCGTCTTCCAACTGGGACGGGTCGATCGGTCGTAACACGTGCACCTGGTCAGCCAGGTTCGGATAGCGTTCGCGTACTTCGGGCGCGTCCAGATAAGCGGGCAGATTGACGATGACTGTGGTCTTCCCGCTCCCCCTGTCGCCGTCGAGAAACACTGTCCCATGGGCGCGCCGTCGCGAGAACGAGTCACCCTCTTCGATTTTGGTGCCATCTTCCTCGTCCGGCAGCTGATCCAATGATTCTTGCAGCATCTGCGCCAAGCGTTCATAGATCGGCCGAGGAAGGAGCTGGTCGACATACAGGTGGTTCGCCCGCTCACCTTGGTTCAGTGGAAGATAGATGGGCTTGCCGCGCACGTCTGATCCTGCTGTCATTGCTTCTCCTGGTGTTCGTGGTCCCTCTACGGTTGGCATTCTTGCCGTCCGCGGGCAAGGCGGACGGGACAAGCCGGGATACGCCGAGTGCGCATGGCCTCTGCGCAGTGACTGTAGCTAATTATTTTAGCGCAACAAACGTTTTCTGTAACGGCTCAGGCAACAGAAGTTTCGGCACGTATATCGTGAAGAACCTCAATAGTGCCTACAGGCATGTGTCGCGTCACTGGTAATGTCCGTTTTAATGCTCTAATTTGCGCTATGGAACATTTCAGCACTGAGCAGGACACTTGCGACGGCGCCGCAACCTCTCACCCTTGTCGAGACCAGAGCAGAGATACACGCCTTGGCGCGGACGAGTGAGCGCAAGTCGACTATCAACGGAGTTAAAGCATCCCCCTACTTCTCCTCACCTTGCAAGGCACCTACCACCGCAGGGGCTTCTTCAATGTCCCTGTCAACTGCGACAAGTACCTGGGCCGCGACGAGCAGAGTATTACCATTTATTGTGGCCACGAGAAGCTTGAGGTCATTGGGAAAATCAACCGGAAAGCGAACACGAAGGGCACTCCAAGAACCATTGGAGCAGTGCCCTTGCGTGAATGGTTCCAGAAGCGTAATGTCATGAGCCGCCTCAAGTTCTCAATCGTTGACCCAACGACGATTCACATCCACGACAATTAACCTTTCCTAGTAGCGAACCCTACGGCCCCTTCATGGGGCGTTCTTCGCATCCCCAAGGCTGTTTGACTAGCAGGTCCCCAAGCACCTTACCTACCAATACCCAACACTCGGCGAAGCGATTCAGTGTCAGTTTGTACCTGGCCGAGCAACCAGTTTTCCCCCACATGACCTGCGGCTACACAAATGGCGCCAATGGCTTACAGATCTTCGATTAACCCTGCCTCTGGATCGTCGCGGTCACTCATCATGTCGTGTCCATGCGTCGCCAGTGACATGAACGTGTAGAACGCCTGGTATAGATCTTCCACTCCTGCTTCGGTTGCTTGTTCAATCACCTGCTTCGGCGCCGGCAGCTTCCTGCACCTGTCAGCGGACTCCGCGAAATACGTCGTTCTCCCGTGGCGCTTTCGTGGATTTCGCATGGAGATGACTTTGCAGCCCTGCGGAAAGCCGCGAACCCGGCCCGGAAAAAACCAGTCAGTTGAGGAGGTGACATCCGATGTAAATGCTGGTAATGTATTTTTTTTGACTTGCTAAAAAGAAAAATGGGGCGTTCCGCAGATTACACAATTCAAGGTTTCCTCTATCAGTTCAATCAGACGCTTTCTGAGCTGCTGAAGGCGGCGGATGATGACGTAGTAACGATCGAGGGGATTGTCGAAGACATTGAGGTGGTAAGTTTTGCCGGCACCAAGGCAATTCAGTGCAAGTACCATGAGACGCAGGATAAATATACGCCGAGCGTACTTTATCACCCAGTACTTCAAATGATGAAGCATTTTAAGTCCAATCCCGGTGCGAAAATACATTACCACTTATTTGCGCACTTCCCTAACATCTCGACGATCTCAATAACGGCTGCTGAGATCAATGAAGCGTTGAAATCAAAGAACAAGGATTTGAAAGATCTAATCGCTGAGGTCGCGGGAGTCAACGTCTCCAGTTTTCTCAATATGTTCACTGTCGCTGTTACTCCAAAATATGATGATCTAATGGAGAGGAATGCGAGGGAATTGGAGGCGCATGGCTTCCATCCGAAAGAAGTCGAAACACTATTCTATCCGAACGCGATTCAAATCATTGCGGATTTGAGTATTAAGCACGAAGCGAAACTGAGGAAAATCACCAAGAAGACTTTCTTAGAATCTTTGCGTCGAATCAAATCGACCGCGGTGTCTCAATGGACGCTGGCACTGAAAACGCGACAGAAGATTATAGAAACGCGGCGAAAGCAATTAAGCGAAAATTTGGGAACGAACGTCCGATTGCGTCATTTGGTAATATTTCCTGAATTCCTCGAGCAATTTGACGATCAGATCGTTCTGTTCATTAAAGCCTTCATCGATAAATATCATTTTAAAGTTGCGCATACTCATACCCCAATTTTCGCGCTGAATGTAACGCAAGATGCATTTGATGATATTGCAGAGCGGCTAATCGGGAAGGATGTAATCCCTAATCATGGGCGGCCAGTAAAGATGTTCTCCGAGAGTCATTTCTTCCGTGAACCTATGGTGCAGAGAGATAAAAAAGAATTTGTTCTTCGGTTTATTCGCTGGGATGATTACAAAAATCTTGTACCCAAAACGAAGGCCGATGATGTTTTTATTATCGGCAGTGGAAATATTACTGGTGTAAATATTAAGGATGTGCACCTTGAAGTCCTTGGCGCCGAGAAATTTGATGAAATTAAATACATTATGGGGATGAGTAATGCCTATTAAGATTGGATCTGTACTCTCGTGTGCCCCAGGAGCTATCATCGTCGTAGTAGACGGACTTGAAGCATTCGAGAAAAATAAGGCCGGACTACAAGTTGGGCGATTTTTAACGATTGCGCAAGGCAATCATGACTTCACAATCGCCACTATTCGCAACATCAAAGGTTCAAACGCAATCGGTCCGGATGGAAATCCTATTTGGAGCTTTCAAATTGAATGTCAAGCAATTGGCACCTTAATTGAAAATACGCATTTTGATCGCGGCAGCCTGCTTCTCCCGGTACCGACCGAGCACGCATTTATCGCAGAAAAGGAGACGCTTGATAAAATGTTCGCCGCTGATAGCGAGCATGATTTTCCGCTTGGCAAGCTGTCAATGAACAAAAGCATTGATCTAATGATCAATGGCGACAGATTCTTCAGCAAGCACATTGCCGTAGTCGGATCAACCGGCTCCGGAAAGTCCTGCGCAGTCGCAAGCGTCCTTCAGGATATCGTCGGCATTTCTAAGCATAAGAATGCGAACAAGGGAAAGCCGAATAACTCGCAGATATTAATCTTTGACATTCACGACGAATACACCGCCGCTTTCACACTTCCGAAGGAAGAGTCTTTTACCTTGAGCCGGCTTGACATTGATTCGCTGCAACTCCCGTATTGGCTGATGAATGCGGAAGAACTAGAATGTATGTTTATTGAGAGCAACGAGGCGAACTCTCACAACCAAGTCAGCCAATTTAAACATGCTGTGGTTTTGAATAAAGAAAAGCACAACTTGAGCATTAAGGAGATTACTTACGATACTCCAGTTTACTTTTCGATCAAAGAGGTCTGCTATTTCATTGAAAACCTGAATCGTGAGGTGATCGGGCGGCTATCGGGGGAAGACAAGCCTAAATTAGCCGATGGCAGTTTAGTGACTGATCGGGCGATTTACTTCGACAAAGTCCATGACTTCGTTGCGAACTCTACCGCAGTAGCAACAAAAGCGACGAACGGACCGTTTAATGGCGAGTTCAACAGATTCGTTTCTCGACTTGAAGCCAAATTGGCGGACAAGCGCCTTAGGTTCCTTTTGAACTCGAAGAAGGTTGGCGGTCAAAACCATGTCACTGCCGACTTCGAAGCCTTGATGAAGCAATTTATAGGATATCTCGACAAGTCTAACGTCACGATTGTGGACCTGAGCGGCGTTCCCTTCGAGGTTCTCAGCGTCACCGTGAGCCTGATTGCTCGACTCATCTTTGATTTCTGTTTCCATTACTCCAAACTGCAGCATGCCCAAGGCAAGCTTAACGACATCCCGGTTATGCTCGTCTGCGAAGAGGCGCACAACTACGTACCGCGAAATGATCAGGCCGCCTATCGTGCGTCTCGCAAGTCCATCGAACGTATCGCCAAGGAGGGGCGGAAATATGGCTTGAGTTTGATGGTTGTTAGTCAAAGGCCCTCGGAAGTTTCGGAGACGATATTCGCACAGTGCAGCAACTTTATGTCTCTACGGTTGACAAACGATGCGGATCAAACGTATGTACGGCGACTCTTTCCGGACAGTGCTAATGGGATTACGGAAATATTACCAAACTTGGCTCCAGGGGAGTGTGTGGTCGTCGGTGATGCTGTACTGCTTCCTGCGGTAATTAGAATGCCGTTACCTAGACCTGAACCGCACTCCCAAAGCGTTAAGGTTCACAAGGAATGGAAGGAAAAGTGGCGTGATGTGGTCTTTTCTGACGTTATTGAGCGCTGGCGAAAGTAGAGAATGGACAGTGTCTTCGGAGTTTGCGACGGTCGAAAGACTGAAGAGACGTCCTGATTGATTGATGAGTGAGCATGTGCAGACGACAAGTCCGCTTCAATCCTGTAAGGTAACTCGTTAAGAACCGGGTCGAGTTGCTGCGCTTCGTCAGGCCCAACGCTCCGCTGATCGATCACAGGGGGTCTCTTCGGTTAGATAAGGCGCCTTTTTTTCGGTCACCATGGTTCAGGTAGCCTAGTCGCGAGCGAACCTATGTCGCGGGTTGGCGACGCTAACAAATATGTTTCTCCAATGGCCTACTCCTGTTGCTTTTAAGGGTTCACAAGAAACGATAGCGTTGCGTTTTGCAGGCATCTGATGCGCAACGCTGGCGGACGACAGGTTATGCAACGCTCTTTTGATAGAATTTGTTTAACCGTGAGCGAAGCCAAATGCAACAGACATCCCTTACTGCATAGTCTACGCTCATTACAGCCAGCTGCACTTAGCGTTTGCTCCGCGTTGATTCGACTTGAGCACTCAAATATTTTGGCCGGCCCGTTTTAACCCTTGGACGGAGGAAAATGCGATTCCCGAAGCTCGGATATGGAAACCCTACCGAATTCGC